>NZ_BAABIL010000146.1:0-12902 GCF_039542765.1 Kineococcus glutinatus | reverse complement strand
CGCTGATCCCGGTGCCCGTGCGCCCGCGGGGTCGCGCGGGCGCCGTCGAGGGGGCAGTCGAGGGGGCCGTCGGGGGGGCCGTCGGGGGGGCCGGGGATCGGGCCGCGCTGGAGTGGTCGCCGTGCGCCGGGGTGGTCTAGCGTCTGTGCATGGCAGCCGCCTGCTGCACCTCCTGCGCCGCACCTCCCCGGCGCCCGACCGGGGAGGTGGTGCCGAGCACGACGTGACGTCCGGCGGTGGTCGCGGGTCCGCGACCACCGTGAGCGCTCGAACAGGAGGTTCCCGTGGAAGTTGTGGTCACCGGTCGCCGCACCGACGTCCCGGAGCGGTTCCGCCGGCACGTGCAGGAGAAGCTCGAGAAGGTGTCGACCCTCTCGTCGAGGATCCAGCGGATCGACGTCGAGCTCTCCCACGAACCGAACAAGCGGCAGGCGCACAGCTGCGAGCGCGTGGAGATCACCGTCCGCACCAAGGGCCCCGTGATCCGCGCGGAGGCGTGCGCCGACGACCCCTACGGCGCGCTCGACCTGGCCACCGGCAAGCTGTACGAGCGGCTGCGCCGCGCCCGCGACCGCAAGAAGGTGCACCACGGCCGGCACACCCCCAAGTCCGTGCGCGAGGTCACCGCGGGCCTGAGCGACGAGGCGCTGGCGCCCGCCGGTGGCGTGCCGCCGCTGGGGGAGGACCTCGACCTCGACGCGGCGCTGCCCGCCGAGGCCGCGGCGGCGCGCTCGGGCGCGCCGGACGAGGACGAGGCCCCCGGCGACAGCCCCGTCGTGATCCGGGAGAAGGACCACGTGGCCCACCCGATGTCCCTGGACCAGGCCCTCTACGAGATGGAGCTGGTCGGGCACGACTTCTTCCTCTACATCGACTCCGCCACGCACCGACCGAGCGTGGTGTACCGCCGGCGCGGCTGGAACTACGGCGTGATCCGCCTGACGCTCGCGCCGGAGGACGGGGTGGCCCCGCAGCACCGGCAGGGGGCCGCTGCGGTCGAGGCCCTCACCAGCTGACCCCGCCGGCTGGTCGGCACGCACGTCGGCGGTGGCGCCGTCCCGCACGGCGCCACCGCCGTCCGCGTGCCAGGATGCGCTGCGGCCCCGCAGGCGTGCCGCGGGGCGCGACGGGACGGGGGTGGGGCGGTGCAACCGATCCGGGTGCTCGTGGCCGACGACCACGCGCTGCACCGGCGCGGCCTGGAGATGGTCCTCTCGACGGAGGAGGACATCCAGATCGTGGGGGAGGCCGCCGACGGTGACGAGGCGGTGCGCAAGGTCGAGGAGCTGCTGCCCGACGTGGTGCTGATGGACGTGCGGATGCCCCGCACCTCCGGCATCGAGGCCTGTGCCCTCGTGAAGGCCAGCGCGCCCTCCACCAAGATCATCATGTTGACGAGCTCGGACGAGGAGAGCGACCTCTTCGACGCCGTGCGCGCGGGGGCGAGCGGCTACCTGCTCAAGGACGTGCCCGCCGAGGAGGTCGCCGACGGCATCCGGGCGGTCCTGGGCGGGCAGTCCCTCATCAGCCCCTCGATGGCCGGGCTGCTCCTGGGCGAGTTCGCCGCGATGCGCCGCCGCGACGAGGAGCGCGAGCTCGGGGTGCGCACGCCCCGGTTGACCCCGCGGGAGCTGGAGGTGCTGCGGCTGCTCTCCCGGGGCCTGCCCAACCGGGAGATCGCCGGTCAGCTGGCCATCAGCGAGAACACGGTGAAGAACCACGTCCGCAACATCCTCGAGAAGCTGCAGCTGCACTCGCGCATGGAGGCCGTCGTCTACGCCGTGCGCGAGAAGATCGTGGAGCTCAGCTGATCCGCACGCGGCTGACCCCCTCGGAGGCCCGCCGCGCCGCCCTGGCCGCGCAGGGGTTCTCCCGCCGCCGGCCGCCAGCGGTGGTGACCGCGCACCTGCAGCGGGTGCTCGAGCGCGTCGCCGTCGTGCAGATCGACTCCGTCAACGTCCTGGCCCGCAGCCACTACCTGCCCTTCTTCAGCAGGCTCGGTCCCTACGACCGGGCGCTGCTCGACGCGGCCTGCCGTCCGCCCCGCCAGCGCATCGTGGAGTACTGGGCGCACGAGGCGTCGCTGGTGGCCCCGGCGACGCACCGGTTGCTGCGCTGGCGGATGGCACGCGTGCGCACCGATTCCTGGGGCGGTGTGCGCCGGGTGGCCGAGGAGGCGCCCGGGCTGCTCGCCGACGTGCTGGCCGTGGTCGCCGAGCGCGGCCCGCTGACGGCGCGGGAGGTGGAGGCGCTGCTCGCGGCCCCGGCGGCCGCGGTGCCGCGGCTGCACTGGGGGTGGAACTGGTCGCAGGTGAAGACGGCCTGCGAGCACCTCTTCTTCGCCGGTGCGCTCACCGCCGCAGGTCGCACGGCGCAGTTCGAGCGCCGCTACGACCTGCCCGAGCGGGTGCTGCCGGCGGCGGTGCTCGCGGCGCCGGACCCGGACCCGGCCGAGGCGGCGCGGGAGCTGGTGGCGCTGTCCGCGGCCGCGGCGGGCGTGGCCACCGAGGCCGGCCTGCGCGACTACTTCCGGCTGCGCCCGGAGCCGTCGCGGCGGGCGGTGGCCGAGCTGGTCGAGGCCGGTGTGCTGCTGCCGGTGGAGGTGGGGGGCTGGGACCGGCCCGCGTACCTGCACGCCGGCGCCACGCTGCCGCGGGTGCGTGCCCGCGCCCTGCTGTCGCCCTTCGACTCCCTGGTGTGGCACCGCGAGCGCACCGAGCAGCTGTGGGGGATGCGGCTGCGGCTGGAGGTCTACACCCCCGCCGCCGCCCGCGTGCACGGCTACTACGTGCTGCCGTTCCTGCTGGGCGAGCGGCTCGTGGCGCGCGTGGACCTCAAGGCGGACCGCGCGGCCGACGGCGGTGCGGGGGTGCTGCGCGTGCAGGCCGCGTGGGCGGAGCCGGGCGCGCCGGCGGGGACGCCCTCGGCGCTGGCCGCGGAGCTCGCCGAGCTCGCCGCGTGGCTGGGGCTGGCCCGCACCGCGGTGCGCGGTGCGGGGGACCTGGCCCCGGCGCTGGCGTCGGCCGCGGGGGCCGTCGACCCCGGTGTCGACCCCGGTGCCGACCCCACGGGCGTGCCGCCGGGTGGGTGACCTGGTGCGAAGCACGGACCCCGGCGCGTCGATGGGGGAACGTGAACCCGGCCCCCGCCCTGCCCGAGCAGGTCACCTGGACCCCCCGCGAGGTGGCGGGGGCGGCCGGTCTGCTGCGCCACGTCCTGCTCGAGCTCGGGTCGGCGGGCAGCGAGGCGGCGGTCTTCGGGGCGGCGGTCTCGCTCGTGGCCGACTTCGTGGCCGCCGACGTGGTGGCCGTCCTCGAGGGTGAGCACGTCCACGGCGGCGTCGGCTTCGGCGGCCGCCCACCGCTGCGGGGCATGCTGCGCGTCGTCCGCGACGGCACCGGCCACGTCGCGGTGCCCGGTCTGGGCCGGGTGCGCGCCCGCGCGTTCGCCGTGCCGGGTCTGGCCGGTGTCACGCTCGTCGCCGGCTGGGCGCACGAGCCGGTGGACGTGGACGTCGCGGCGACCCTCGACGTGCTGACCGGCCTGCTCGGCCTCGCCGTCCTGGCGCTGCACGGGCACGAGCGGGAGCGCTGGATGCACCTGGAGGGCGAGCGCGACGCGGCGGAGCTGTCCCGGCTGCACGAGGCCGTCACCCGCCGCGAGCAGGTGCTGGCCGCCTCGCTGCGGTTCCAGCGCGAGATCTCCAGCCGCCAGCCGCTGCCGGACCTGCTGCGGCGCATCGGGGCCAGCGCCTCCGAGCTGCTGGGCGGGCGCGCCGTGTGCCTGGTGCTGGCCGACCCCCGCCACCGGATGGACCTGCGGGTGGTGGCCTCCGCCGGGGCGCCGGCCCTCGCGGCGCAGCGGGCGCTGGCCGCGGCCGGGCACGTGGTCGGCGGGGTGTCGCCCGGGCCCGCGGAGGTCTCGGACGCGGGCGGGCGGGCGACGGCGGTCGCGGTGCACATCACCGGCCGCGCGGTGGGTGCCCTCGTCGTGGAGACCACCGGTGCCGACGCCCTGGACGAGGTGGGGCGCACGGTGCTGCTCGCGTTCGCCGAGCACGCCAGCATGGCGCTGACCCAGGCCGACGCCCTGCAGGCGGTCCGCGAGGCCTCCTGCGACCCCCTGACACGGCTGCCGAACCGGGTGACGTTCCTGCAGCGGGTGGAGGCGGCGCTGCGCGCGGCGGGTGGGGACGGCGCCGTGGCGGTGCTGTTCGTCGACCTGGACGGCTTCAAGGCGGTCAACGACACGATGGGCCACGCCGCGGGCGACCAGGTCCTCGCGCAGGTGGGCCGCAGGCTGAGCCGCTGCCTGCGCGGTGGTGACGTGGCCGCGCGCATCGGCGGCGACGAGTTCGCGGTGCTCGTGCACGACCCGGAGCCGCTGCACACCGCCGGACGGCTGGCGCGGCGCATCGCGCGGGCGCTGGCCCTGCCCGTGGAGGTGGGCGGGCGCAGCGTGCAGGTCGGCTGCAGCACGGGCGTCTCGGTGGCCACCGGCGAGCAGGGCGCGGAGGAGCTGCTGCGGTGCGCCGACGTGGCGATGTACCGGGCGAAGCAGGCCGGCGCGGGCGCGGCCGTGGCGTTCGAGCCGTGGATGCTGGAGGAGGAGCGGCTGCGGCTCGACCTGGAGGCCGACCTGGCCCGCGACGGGGTGGAGGAGGAGTTCGAGCTGCAGTACCAGCCGGTGCTCGACCTCGACGGCGGCGCCGTGGTGGCCGTCGAGGCGCTGCTGCGCTGGCGCCACCCGCAGCGCGGCGTCCTGGAGCCCGCCGCGTTCCTGGCGCTGGCGCAGGACTGCGGCGTCCTGGCGCGCGCGCTGCCGCGGCTGCTGCACGCGGCCGCCGCGCAGGTGGCGCTGTGGCGGGCCGAGGTCCCCGCGCTGGCGTTGTTCGTCGACCTCTCCCCGGCCCAGCTCGGCGATCCGGAGCTGCCCGACCTGGTGCGCCGGGCCCTGCACGCGGCGGGGCTGGAGCCGGGGTCCCTGCTGCTCGACGTGCCCGCGTCGGTGCTGGGCTGGGACCCGGAGCTGCTGCGCGCCCGGCTGGGGTCGCTGCGCGCCACGGGGGCGCACCTGGCGCTGGACGGCTTCGGCGCCGTGGCGGGTGCCCCGCTGGCCCCGCTGCGCCAGCTGCCGGTGGACGTGCTCAAGGTGGACGCCGCCCTGGTGGCCGCGCTGGAGGGCCCGGCGGCGCACGAGGCGGCGGCGTCCGTGGGGCGGATGCTGGAGCTGGCGCTGGCGCTGGACCTGGGGGTGGTCGCGCAGGGGGTGGCGAGCGCGGTCCAGGCGGGGCTGCTGCGGGAGCTGGGCTCCCCCGCGGGGCAGGGGCCGGCGCTGGCGGCCCCGCAGGCGCCGGCGGAGGTGGCGGGGCTGCTGGCCGCGCAGCGGGAGGCGGCGAGGGGCTGAGCACCGCCGCCCGCGGTGGTGCTCCCCGGCCCGCGGTGCCGGGCCCGCGGTGCAGGGTCCGTGGTGCAGGGTCCGTGGTGCAGGGGCCACCGGGTGTGGCCGCCGCGTCGTTAGAGTGGTCCCGTGGCTCCCATCCTGGAGAAGGTCCTCCGCACCGGCGAAGGCCGCGTCCTCAAGCGGCTGCACCGCATCGCCGATCAGGTCAACGCCCTCGAGGACGATTTCGTCGCCATGAGCGACGCGGAGCTGCGGGAGGAGACGGACCGCTTCCGGGCCCGTCTCGCGGACGGGCAGACCCTCGACGCGCTGCTGCCGGAGGCCTTCGCGGCGTGCCGGGAGGCGGCGCGGCGCACGCTGGGGCACCGCCACTTCGACGTGCAGCTCATGGGCGGCGCCGCGCTGCACCTGGGCAACATCGCCGAGATGCGCACCGGCGAGGGCAAGACCCTGGTGGCGACGGCGCCGGCGTACCTCAACGCCCTGGCGGGCAAGGGCGTGCACGTCATCACGGTCAACGACTACCTGGCCGAGTACCAGAGCGAGCTCATGGGGCGCGTCTACCGCTTCCTCGGCCTGACGAGCGACTGCATCCTGTCGCGGATGCGGCCGGCGGAGCGGCGGCAGGCGTACGCGGCGGACATCACCTACGGCACGAACAACGAGTTCGGCTTCGACTACCTGCGCGACAACATGGCCTGGTCGGCGGAGGAGCTCGTCCAGCGCGGCCACAACTTCGCGATCGTCGACGAGGTGGACTCCATCCTCATCGACGAGGCGCGCACCCCGCTGATCATCTCCGGTCCGGCCGACCAGCCGACGAAGTGGTACACCGAGTTCGCCAAGCTCGTGCGGCAGATGAAGCGCGACCGCGACTACGAGGTCGACGAGAAGAAGCGCACGGTGGGCGTCCTGGAGGCGGGCATCGAGCGCATCGAGGACCTGCTGGGCATCGAGAACCTCTACGAGAGCGTCAACACCCCCCTGATCGGCTTCATGCACAACGCCGTCAAGGCCAAGGAGCTGTTCAAGAAGGACAAGGACTACGTCGTCGTCAACGACGAGGTCATGATCGTCGACGAGCACACCGGTCGCATCCTCGCCGGTCGGCGCTACAACGAGGGCATGCACCAGGCCATCGAGGCCAAGGAGGGCGTGCCGATCCAGAACGAGAACCAGACGCTGGCGACGATCACGCTGCAGAACTTCTTCCGCATGTACGACAAGCTCTCGGGGATGACGGGCACCGCCCTCACCGAGGCGGCGGAGTTCCACCAGATCTACAAGCTGGGCGTGGTGCCGATCCCCACGAACCGGCCCATGGTGCGCAAGGACCAGGCGGACCTCGTCTACAAGACGGAGGACGCGAAGTTCGAGGCCGTCGTGGAGGACATCGCCGAGCGCCACGGGACGGGGCAGCCGGTCCTGGTGGGCACCACCAGCGTCGCCAAGAGCGAGCACCTGTCGGAGCTGCTGGCCAAGCACGGGGTGCCGCACGAGGTGCTCAACGCCAAGCACCACGAGCGGGAGGCCGCGATCGTGGCCCAGGCCGGTCGCCGGGGTGCGGTGACGGTCGCCACGAACATGGCCGGCCGCGGTACGGACATCATGCTCGGCGGTAACGCGGAGTTCATGGCGGTGACGGCCATGAAGGAGCGCGGGCTGGACCCGGACGAGGCGCCCGCCGAGTACGAGGCGGCCTGGCCGCAGGTCCTGGAGGCGGCCCAGGAGTCGGTGAAGGCCGAGCACGACGAGGTCAAGGAGCTGGGCGGCCTCTACGTGCTGGGTACCGAGCGGCACGAGTCCCGCCGCATCGACAACCAGCTGCGCGGCCGCTCCGGGCGCCAGGGCGACCCCGGGGAGTCGCGCTTCTACCTCTCGCTCACCGACGACCTGATGCGGTTGTTCAACGCGGGGCTGGTCGAGGCCTTCCTGACGCGCGCGGGCATCCCGGACGACATCCCGATCGAGTCGAAGATGGTGACCCGGGCCATCCAGAGCGCGCAGGCGCAGGTCGAGGGCCGCAACTTCGAGATCCGCAAGAACGTCCTCAAGTACGACGACGTGCTGAACCGCCAGCGCGAGGTCATCTACGCCGAGCGCCGCCAGGTGCTGGAGGGGGCGGACCTGCACGAGCAGGTGCGCCACTTCATCGACGACGTCGTCGGCAGCTACGTGCGCGAGGCCACGGCCCAGGGCTTCGCGGAGGACTGGGACTTCGATAAGCTGTGGACGGCGCTCAAGAGCCTCTACCCCGTCTCGGTGACGGTCGAGGAGGTCGTGGAGGCGGCCGGCGGGCGCGGCAACGTGACGGCGGAGCTGCTGTCGGAGGAGCTGCGCTCGGACGCGCAGCACTGCTACGACGAGCGCGAGGAGCGGGTCGGCGCGGAGGTCATGCGCGAGCTGGAGCGGCGCGTCGTGCTCTCGGTGCTGGACCGCAAGTGGCGCGAGCACCTGTACGAGATGGACTACCTCCAGGAGGGCATCGGCCTGCGCGCGATGGCGCAGCGCGACCCGCTGGTGGAGTACCAGCGGGAGGGCTACGCCCTCTTCCAGGCCATGACCGAGGCCATCAAGGAGGAGTCGGTCGGTTACCTGTTCAACCTGGAGGTCCAGGCGGCGGCGCCGGAGCGGGTGACGACGGGGCTGGAGCCCAAGCGCGTGCAGCTGCAGTACACCGCCCCGACGGCGGAGGGTGACGTGGAGGTGCACGCCGGCGATGCGGCGAGCACCGACGCGGAGGTCGGCAACCGGGCGCAGCGTCGCGCCCGGCAGCGTCAGGCGGACTGACCGGTGCCGGCGGCCCGCCTCCGCGGGGCGGGCCGCCGGCATCAGCCCATCTCCAGGGCGGTGACCCGCCAGCGCCCGTCCCAGCCCTCGAGGCGCAGCGCGACGGCGCGCACCCGCCCGCCGTCGCGGACCACGGCGGCGGCCTCGCTGACACCGTCGCGGGGTGCGCAGCTGCGCAGGGAGAGCACGGCGGGCGGTCGGGTGGGTGCGGTGCCGAGGCGGAGCCTGGCGCTGAGGGCCGCCCGCTTCTGCAGCGCCGCGTAGACGTCGGTGGAGCTCCAGCGCAGCAGCTGGGTGGCGGGCCGCTGTCCGGCGAGGACCTCCAGGAGGACCTGCACGTAGCGCCTGCACCACTGGTCGGTGGCCGGCAGGTCGCGCGTCGTCGTCGGCTGCGGTGCGGCGAAGGACTCGTCGAAGCCGCGCCGGGGGCCGCCGAGGCTGATCGCCAGGACACCCTGTCCCGGGCTGACGTGCGAGCCCCACGACGTCGCGGCGCCGGGCTCGCCGGCCAGCGGCGGGTCGCACACGGGGACGGGGACGCGGCGCACCGGACCGGTGGTGTGCAGCGCGGGCGCCTGGTGGTGGATGGGGGCGGTGGTCACGGGGGCCTCCTCGGGGCTCAGGGCGGGTCGGGGTTCGCGGGCGGGTCTTCAGCGGGCGGGCGGGACGTGCAGGACCTGCCCGGGGTGGAGCAGGTCGGGGTCGGGGCCGATGACGTCGCGGTTGGCGGCCCACCAGCGCTGGACCTCGGCTGCGGTGCGCGTCGCGCCGGTGGCGCGCTCCTGCCCGTCCGTGGCGCGCAGGTGGGCCGAGACGAGCGACCAGAGCGTGTCGCCGCGGTGGACGACGACGGTGCCCCCGATCGCCGCGGGCCGCTGCGCCCCCGGCGGTGCGGAGCCGGGTGCCGACGCGAGCGGGGGCCATGCGGGTGACGCGGGCGGCGGGAGCCGGGCCGGGACGGGTGCGGCGGTGCCGGGGACGGTGGGAGCCGTCCCGGTGACGTCGGCCGGGGCTGCCACCGCGGTGCCCGCCCAGCCGGGTTCGGCGGCCGGGGACGCGGCGTGGGCGGCGCTGGCCCCGGCACCGATGGCCAGGCCGACGGCGGTGGCCACGAGGCGCTGCACGACGGCGGGCACCAGTGCGGTGTCCGTGCCGGTGGGCTGACCCGACCGCCGCGGTCCCGCGCGCAGCGCCGCGACGGTCGTGGCGGCCACCGCGGCGGCCAGCCACAGCAGCACGACCGCGCACGCCAGCGCGCACGCCGCCGTCACGAGGTCCGCCGCGGTGGCGGTGCTGCTGGTCGCGGAGCGCACGGCGGGCGCGCCGAGCCAGCCGGCACCTGCGGCCAGGCCGAGGGGCACGGCGGTGAGCAGCGCTCCGGCGGCTACCGCCCGTGCGCGTTGCCACCACGTCATGCCGGCCTCCGATGATCGACGTTTGCGTGCAACGAGCGCCTGTTGAGCTCGTTTGGTGTCGTTTGCTGCGCTTTCGTACCGGATGGGTCGCCCGAGTCGGGCCTGTCACGGGTGAACTCCGCTCGATCGGCGCACGCATCACACGAGGCGTGAGGGCCGGTCGGATCCGTGCGTGCTCAACCACCTGATCGGGGGTACGCCGTCCTACGCTCGGGGGATGCGGTGGGAGCAGCTCTTCGACGACCTCACGGGCGAACTGGTCGCCGAGGAGCGCCGCGAGCTGGAGGCCGAGGTCGCCGACCGCGCACGACGGGAGCTGGCGGCGGTCGCGCTCGTCGACAGGCTGCGCGCAGCGCAGGGCGGCCCCGGTGAGCCGGCCGTGGACGTCGAGCTGCACCTGGGGCGGGAGCGGGTCCTCCGCGGCGGGGTCGTGGACTGTGCTGCGCAGTGGGTGCTGCTGTCCGTGCCCCGCGAGGTGGGCGGATCCGGTCGCGCGCTGGTGCCCCTCGGCGCGGTCATCGGGGTGAGGGGGTTGCCCCGGCGCTCGCGGCCCGCTCGCTCACCCGTGGCGGACCGTCGGAGCCTGGGGTCGGCGCTGCGGGCGCTGGCTGTCGCGCGCTGCCCCGTGCAGGTGCTCCTGCGCCGTGGCGGGGTGGAGGGTGCCGGTCTGCTGCACGGCACCCTGGAACGGATCGGGGCGGATCACGTCGACGTCGGTGAGCACCCCGTGGGTGAGCTGCCCGCACGTGCGGGACGCGTCACGACGGTGGTGCTGGAGGACCTGGCCGCCGTCCTCGACCGCAGCTGAGGCGGGAGCCCGGCCGTGCCTGACGGCGGGTCAGTCGGAGGTGGCGCCGGCCTGCAGCGACGCCGTGCCGGAGGTCATGGCCTCGGTCTCGGCGTACATGCGGGCGATGTAGGCCTCGAGCTTGCTCTCCTCCACGCGCCACTGCCCGCGGCCGCCGACCTTGATGGCCGGCAGTTCACCTGATCGGACGAGCGCATACGCCTGAGCGGAGGAGATGGCCAGCATCTCGGCGACATCCGCCAGCGGCAGGAAGCGTGGCATCGAGACACCTCCTCGCACTGCGGTCGGTCGGCTGGTCCGGTTCGAGGCACATGTAACCACGAGCCGCTGGGCGCACGGCCCGGCCGCCCACCCCTGTGGACGCCGACGGTGATCGGGAGGTCGGGCCATCCACCATGGGACGGCCGGGCGGGGGCCCGGCGAGTTCTGCCGTGGAGGTCCTGCATGACTGGTACACCGCCCCGTGCACCTGCACGGTCCCGTGCGTCCCGGCTGCAGCCTCCGTCCTGGGGTGATCCGCGCCTCCTGGTGGGCGTCGCCCTCGTCCTCGTCTCGGTGCTCCTGGGCGCCAGGGTCGTCAGCGCCGCCGACCGGACGGCTCCCGTGTGGGCGGTGACCTCCACGCTGGCGGCGGGGCAGCCGATCCGTTCCTCCGACCTGCGCGTGGAGCGTGTCCGCCTGCCGGCGGCGGCGGCGGCCGCCTACCTGCCGGCAACCAGCGCGCCCGACGGTGACTGGGTGGCGCTGCGCACGCTGGGTGCCGGCGAGCTCGTCCCCAGGTCCGCGGTCGGCGGTGCGCGCCGGCTCGCCGCCCGCCCCCTGAGCCTCTCCCTCCCGAGCGTTCCGGCCGGGGTGGTGGTCGGCACGCAGGTGGACGTGTGGGTGACGCCCGCCGCCGAGGCGGGTGGGCCCACCGGGTCGAGCGACGCCGTCGACGCGTCGACGGCCGACCCCGAGCAGATCCTGCAGGGCGTGGAGGTCTCGGCCGTCTCGAGCGGTGGCTCCGCCCTGGCGGCACAGCGCACCTGCGAGGTCCAGGTCGTCGTCCCCGAGGAGCGCGTGGCGGACGTCATCGGCGCACTGGCGTCGGGCGCCGCGGTGACCGTCGTCCCCGTGCCCGGTTCGGCCGGGGCACACCCCGGGGGAGCGTCGTGAGCCTGCCCGTCCTCGTCGCCGTGCCCGGTGACGCGGAGGCCGCGCTGGTGGCGGGCTGGGAGTCCTGCCGCCGCGAGGTGACCGTCGTCCGACGCTGCGCCGACGTGGCCGACCTGCTCGCCACCGCGACGGCGGGGCTCGCGCGCGCCGCCGTCGTCGGCACCGACCTCGCCGGCTTCGACGCCGAGGCCCTGGCCCACCTGCGCGCCTGCGGTGTCGCCGTCGTGGCGCTGCTCGCCGTGGACGACGAGGCCACCGACAAGCGCTGGCGCCAGCTGGGCGTGCAGCACGTCCTGCCCACCTCGACGTCGGCGGCGGAGGTCGCCGCCACCGTCTCCGAGGCGGTGGGGGAGGGCGCGGGAGGATCGCGCGCGGCCACGAGGTCGCGCAGTCGCGTCGCCGACGCCGATCGGGCGCGCCCGTCCCCCGCCGGACGGCGCGTCGATGTCACGCCGGGCACGGGCCGCGTCCTGGTGCTGTGGGGACCCCACGGCTCGACCGGCCGCACGACGCTCGCCGTGCACCTGGCGGCGGAGCTCGCCGCGGCGGGCGACGAGGTCCTCCTGGTCGACGCGGACACCTACGGGGCCAGCACCGGACAGGTCCTCGGCATGCTCGACGAGGCGCCCAGCCTGCTGGCCGCCGCCCGGGCTGCGACCGACGGCAGGCTGGACGTCGCCACCTTGCGCCACGCTGCCGCCGAGGTGTTCCCCGGGCTGCGCGTGCTGACCGGGGCGGCGGCTCCCTCGCGGTGGCACGAGCTGCGACCGTCCGCCCTGGAGCGCATCCTCGACATCGCTCGCCAGGCGGTGCACTGGGTCGTCGTCGATGTCGCGGCATGCGCCGAGCAGGAAGAAGAGAGCACCTTCGACTTGCCCGCTCTGCGGCGCAACGGCGCCACGCTCGCCGCCCTGGCGGCGGCCGACCTGGTCCTCGTCGTCGGCGCGGCCGACCCCGTCGGTCTGCAGCGCATGGTGCGCGCTTGGCAGGCGCTCCCGGACCTCGCGCCGACCGGCCGGCCGCTCGCGGTCGCCAACCGCGTTCGTCCCGCCGCCGTCGGGCGGACGCCGGAACGACGGATCACCGAGGCCCTCGAGCGGTTCGCAGGGGTCGAGGATCCCGTCCTGCTGCCTGATGATCCGACGGCGTGCGACGCCGTCCTCCTGCAAGGCCGCACGCTCTCCGAAGCCGCACCGCGGGCGCACTTGCGTCGTGCCCTGGCGCTGCTCGCGGATCGCGTCCGCTTCGAGGCCGCACCGACCGCGCCATGAGGCGACGGCGAGCGCCGTGTTCGTGCGGATGTGTTGTGGTGCAGTGGTTGTGGGTGGGTG
>NZ_BAABIL010000145.1:0-3156 GCF_039542765.1 Kineococcus glutinatus | reverse complement strand
CCCGCGTTCGCCCGGCGCGCCCGGCGCGAGCTGGCCGCGCTGGGGGAGCGGGCCACGACCGCGCACGGGCCGGGGGCGGTCGAGCTCACCGCCCAGGAGGCCACCGCGGCCCGGCTCGCCGCCGCCGGGGCCACCAACGCCGAGATCGCCGCCACCATGTTCCTCAGCGCCAACACCGTCGACTACCACCTGCGCAAGGTGTTCCAGAAGCTCGGCATCACCTCCCGCCGCCAGCTCGCCGAGCGCCTCGGCCGGCGGGGCTGAGCCCGCCGCCCGCGCGGCGGCGGGCGTCGCGGACCACGTGCACCACGTGGTCCGCGCCCGTGGGAGCGCGGCCACGCTGGGGAACCCCGAGCGGAGGAGGTCCCCATGCCCCACGTCACCGCCGACGACGGCGCCGAGATCCACTACGTGGACTGGGGGGTCGGCGGCTCCCCGGTCGTCCTCAGCCACGGCTGGCCGCTGAACTCCGACGCCTGGGCGGCCGCCGCCCGGTTCCTCGCCGAGCACGGCCACCGCGCCGTCGCCCACGACCGCCGCGGCCACGGCCGCTCCAGCCGCACGTGGCACGGCAACGAGATGGACACCTACGCCGACGACCTCGCCTGCCTGCTGGACACCCTGGACCTGCGGGACGTCACCCTCGTCGGGCACTCCACCGGCGGCGGGGAGGTGGTGCGCTACCTCGCCCGGTACGGCAGCTCCCGGGTGTCGAAGCTCGTGCTCGTCTCCGCCGTCCCACCCCTCATGCTGCGCACCGACGACAACCCGGAGGGGCTGCCCGCGGAGGTGTTCGACGCCATCCGCACCGGGGAGGTGGCGAACCGCGCGCAGCTCTACCGCGACCTGGCCGACGGACCCTTCTTCGGGCACAACCGCACGGGGGGCGTCGACCAGGGGTTCCGGGACGCGTTCTGGCTGCAGGGCATGGCCTCGGGCCACCGAGGGGCCCACGAGTGCATCGCCGCGTTCTCCGCCACCGACTTCCGGGCCGACCTGCGCGGCATCGACGTGCCCACCCTCGTCGTCCACGGCGACGACGACCAGATCGTGCCGCTCCAGGTGGGCGGCGAGCGCTCCGCCGCGATGGTCGAGGGGGCCGTCCTGCGGGTGTACGAGGGCAGCGGTCACGCCCTGCCCGACACCGACCGCGACCGGTTGCACGCCGACCTGCTCGCCTTCATCGACTCCTGACCCAGACCGACCCGAACCCGTGAACTCCGGAGGGATCCCCATGAACGACGTCCAGCGCCCCGACACGGTCGTGCTCGTCCACGGCCTGTGGATGACCCCGCGCAGCTGGCAGCACTGGGTGGCGCACTACGAGGCGAAGGGCCTCACCGTGCTGGCCCCCGCCTACCCCGGCTTCGAGATCGAGGTCGAGGCCCTGCGCGAGAACCCCGAGGTCATCGCGAACCTCACCGTGCCCGAGACGGTCGACCACCTCGCGGGCGTCATCGGGCGGCTCGAGCGCCCACCGGTCATCATCGGCCACTCCTTCGGCGGCACCCTCACCCAGCTGCTGCTGGCCCGCGGGCTCGGGGCCGCCGGCGTCGTCGTCGACTCCGCGCCCACCGAGGGCGTGCGCGTCAACCCGCTGTCGCAGGCCAGGTCCCTCTTCCCGGCGCTGAAGAACCCGGCCAGCCGGCACCGGGCCGTGGGCTTCACCCCCGAGGAGTTCCACTACGCCTTCACCAACACCCTCACCGCGGAGGAGTCCCGCGCGGTGTGGGACCGCTACGCCATCCCCGCCCCCGGGTACTGGGTGTGGGAGTACGGCCTGTTCGCCAACTTCAAGCCCGGCCACCAGGACACCTGGGTCGACTACTCCGCCGACCGCGCGCCGCTGCTGTTCATCGCCGGGGAGAAGGACCACATCATGCCGCCGTCGGTGAACAGGTCGAACGCCAAGCACTACGAGAAGTCCCCGGCCCTCACCGGGTACCACGAGTTCGCCGGCCGCGACCACTGGACGTGCGCCGCCCCCGGCTGGGAGGCCGTGGCCGACCTCGCCCTGGGGTGGGCGCTGGAGCACGCCGCACCGCTGGGGCGCGGCGCGGCCGCGGGGATCTGAGGGAACCGGCCCGGGGCGCACCGCCCCGGGCCGGGCCGCGCGTCAGCGCAGCACCGCCTCCCGGGAGCCGGCGCGCGCCAGGTCGGCGCGGGTGGGGGCCGCCTCCCAGTCCCCGGGCGTCGTGCAGGCCAGCGCGCCGGTGAGCGCGGCCGTCGCCAGCCGCGCCTCAGGGCCGGCGCCCGTCAGCAGGTCGGCGAGGTAGCCGGCGACGAACGCGTCACCGGCGCCGACGGTGTCGACGACCTCCACGGCGACGGCCGGCACGGCGAGGAAGCGCCCCCCGACGAGGGCGGCGGCGCCGTCGCCGCCGCGCTTGACGACGACCTCCGCGGGCCCGAGCCCGGACAGGGCGCGCGCCAGCCGCTCGGGGTCCTCCTCGCCGGGCACCAGCAGCTGCGCCTCCTCCACCCCGGCGAAGAGCAGGTCCACCGAGGGCAGCACCTCGCGGTAGAAGGCCGCGGCCTCCGCCGGGCCCCACAACCGGCTGCGGTAGTTCAGGTCGAAGGACACCGGTACCCCGCGGGCGCGGGCCCGGGCGCACACGTCGAGGGTGGCGGCGCGCGCGGTGGCGGACAGGGCGGGGGTGATGCCCGTGGCGTGCAGCACGCCCGCCTCCGCCAGCAGCGCGTCGTCGACGTCGCCGCCCTCCAGCGCGGAGGCCGCGCTGCCGCGGCGGTAGTAGGTGACGACCGTGTGCTCGGGGGAGCGGCGCTCCTTGAGCATGAAACCCGTCGGCGCCCCGGGCACCGTGCGGGCCAGGCAGCGCACGTCCTCCGCGCGCAGCTCGCGGGCGATGAGCGAGCCGACGGCGTCGTCGCCGAGGCGGCTCACCCAGGTGGCGGCCACGCCCAGGCGGCGCACGCCGATGGCGACGTTCGACTCCGAGCCGCCGAAACCCACCGTGTAGTCGCGCACGCTGACCAGCGACCCGAGCGAGCGGGCGCTGGCCAGGCCCATCGTCTCCCCGAACGTCAGCAGGCGGGCCGGCCGGTCGGCCGGGGTGCTCACGCCCTGGCCTCCGCGACGGCCGCGATGGAGCTGGGCCTGCTCCCCCCGCCGACCCGGTGACCCCGCCCGGGCGG
>NZ_BAABIL010000144.1:0-1078 GCF_039542765.1 Kineococcus glutinatus | reverse complement strand
GGCCCCCATGAGCTCGGAGGACGAGCGGCAGTTCGCCCGCTCCCTCGTGGTGCAGGTCCTGGAGGACCACGCCCGCGCGGAGATCGAGGCCGGCCGCACCCCGCCCACCGCGGCGCAGGAGGAGGGGCTGGCCGCGGCCGTCAACGCGGCGCTCTTCGGCGTCGGGCGCCTGCAGCCGCTGCTGGAGGACCCCGACGTGGAGAACATCGACGTCAACGGGTGCGACCGCGTGTTCGTCAGCTACGGCGACGGTCGCGAGGAGCTGCACCCGCCCGTCGCCGACTCCGACGAGGACCTCGTGGAACTCGTGCAGGTGCTCGCCGCCAACGTCGGCCTCACCAGCCGCCCGTTCGACGCCGCGAACCCGCAGCTGGACCTGCGCCTGCCCGACGGTTCCCGGTTGTCGGCCGTCATGGGCGTCTGCCAGCGCCCCGCCCTGAGCATCCGCCGCTCCCGGCTCGGGGCCGTCGGCCTCGACGACCTCGTCGCCGGCGGCACCATGACGCCCGACGTCGCGCAGTTCCTGCGCGCGGCCGTGCGGGCCCGCAAGAACATCATGGTCGCCGGGTCCACGAACTCGGGGAAGACGACCCTGCTGCGGGCGCTGGCCGCCGAGATCCCCCCGCACGAGCGGCTCATCACCGTCGAGCGCGCCCTGGAGCTGGGCCTGGACTCCTTCGTCGACAAGCACCCCAACGTCGTCGCGTTCGAGGAGCGGCTGCCGAACTCCGAGGGCCTGGGGGCGGTGACGATGGCGGAACTGGTGCGCCGCTCGCTGCGCATGAACCCCAGCCGCGTCATCGTCGGGGAGGTCCTCGGCGACGAGATCGTCACGATGCTCAACGCGATGAGCCAGGGCAACGACGGTTCGCTCTCCACGATCCACGCGAACTCCTCGGTGGAGGTGTTCAACCGCATCGCCACCTACGCCCTGCAGGCGGCCGAGCACCTGCCGGTGGAGGCGACCCACATGCTCATCGCCGGGGCGGTCGACTTCGTCGTCTTCCTGCGCAAGCGCGGCGACGTCGCGGGCGGCGGCACCCGGCGGGTGCTGGAGAGCGTCCGGGAGGTCACCGGG
>NZ_BAABIL010000143.1:0-2487 GCF_039542765.1 Kineococcus glutinatus | reverse complement strand
TCCGTCGCTCACGTCGACCACCTCCTGCCCGAACCGTGCGGCGGGGGACGCCGCCGGGGCTGCGCACCGAGCGCGGCCAGGTGCGGGCGGTGGCGCAGGCCTGCGCGTCGTTCCGCGCCGGGGACGTGGCGCTGGCGGTGGACGCCCGGGCCCGCAACGAGTGGCCGCAGGTGCTGCGGGTCACGTGCCGGGTGCCGGCGGCGTCCGTGGTGGTGCCGACGTCGGCGGGGGCGCCGGGCTCGGCGGAGGCGACGGCGGTGGAGGTGGCGGCGGTGCGGCGGGCGGCGGCGCGCATCCGGGCGGCGGGTGGGCGCCCGGTGCTGGTGGCGGCGGAGGGTTCGGCGTCGCTGGTGCGGCTGGGGGTGCCGCAGGCGGCGGTGCGGCGGGTGGCGCACGTGCGCACCAGCGAGGACGAGCGGGTGCTCCAGGAGCGCCCGGACGGTGCGCAGGCCATCGCGGTGGAGCTGTACGCCGCGCCGGCGCCGGCGTCGTGACCGACCGGGCCGGCACGCTGTGAGCGAACGGCGGGGCGCCGGGCGGTGCCAGCGCCTAACGTCTCCCCATGGTGCTCCTGCGATCCCTGCTCGGTGCGGCGCTGCGGAGCGCCCGGCGCGACAGGAACCGGACCCTGCGGGACGTGGCGAAGGCGGCGGGCGTGTCCCTCGGCTACCTCTCCGAGGTCGAGCGGGGCCGCAAGGAGCCCTCCAGCGAGGTGCTGGCCGCCATCTGCGCCGCCCTCGGCCTGCGCCTGTCGGACCTGCTCGTCACGGCCCAGCTGGAGCTGCAGGCGGAGGAGTCGAGGGTGCGCGAGCAGCGCCGCCGCGAGCCCGTCGTGCACCAGCTCGCAGGTGCCCCGGCCGCCCCGGCGGCGCGCCACCGGGTGGCCCGCGCCCAGCTGCACGCGGCGCCGCGGCGGGCGGTGCGGCAGGTGGCGCTGCCGGTGGTGTCCGGTGCGGCGGCGACGGCGGCGCGGCTGGCCGCCTGAGGCCGGGGGGCCGCCGCAGCGGTTAGGCTCCCCATCGCCATGGCACCCGAACTCCCCGCCGCGCCCGCGGCCCCGGTCCCCGTCCCCGCAGGCGTCCCCGCCGGCGTCCCCGCGCAGGCGCCCGCGGCGGTCGTCGCCACGATCGTGCTGCCCTGCTACAACGAGGAGCAGAACGTCCTGCTGGAGCTGCGGCGGATCACCGCCGTGATGGACGCCGACGGGATGCCCTACGAGGTCCTGGCCATCGACGACGCCTCCACCGACGGCACGCTGGCGGTGCTGCGGGAGGCGGAGCGGGTCATGCCGCACGTGCAGGTGGTGGCCTTCCGCCGCAACGGCGGTTCGGGCACGGCCCGGCGCATCGGCACCCAGATGGCCCGCGGCGAGATCGTGGTGTGGACGGACGCGGACCTCACCTACCCCAACGAGCGCATCCCCGAGCTCGTGCGGATGCTGCTGGAGGACGACTCCTACGACCAGGTCGTGGGCGCGCGCACCAGCGAGGAGGGCTCGCACAAGGTCCTGCGGGTGCCCGCCAAGTGGGTGATCCGCAAGGTCGCGGAGACGTTGACGAACGAGCGGATCCCCGACCTCAACTCGGGTCTGCGCGCCTTCCGCCGCGCCGTGGCGCTGCCGTACCTGCGCCTGCTGCCCGCCGGCTTCAGCTGCGTCACGACGATCACGCTGTCGTTCCTGTCCAACCAGCACGACGTGAAGTACGTGCCGATCGAGTACGCCAAGCGCTCGGGGCGCTCGAAGTTCCACTTCGTGAAGGACGCCTACCGCTACATCCTGCAGGTGCTGCGGATGGTGATGTACTTCGAGCCGCTGCGCGTGCTGATGCCGCTGGCGCTGTTCGTGTTCGGCACCGGTGCCGTCAAGGCGGTCGTCGACATGGTCCGCCACCCCTTCTACTTCCCGGCGAACACGGTGCTGCTGCTGGTGTCCGGCCTGCTCATCGGGTCGGTGGCGCTGCTGGCGGACCTCGTGGTGCGCTCCCGGGACGGCGTGTGAGCCGCCCCGGCACGACCTCGGGGCGGCGCGGGCCGCGCACGGCGGTGGTGGGGCCGGCGCACCCGGCCAAGGGCGGCGTCGTGGCGCACACCACGGAGCTGGCCCGCCGCCTGGACGCCCGCGACCGCGCGGGTGACCCGGCCGGCGACCCGACCGCGACGGGCGCCGAGCTGGTGTCCTGGGCCAAGCTCTACCCGCAGCGGCTCTACCCGGGCGAGCTGACCGCGCCGGGCGGCCTGCCGGACGTGCCGCTGTTCGCCCGCACCACCTACCCGCTGCGCTGGGACCGCCCCGACTCCTGGTGGCGCACCGGCCGCCGCCTGGCCGGGCGCGAGCTGCTCGTGCTCGGCCACGTCGTGCCCTTCCAGGTGCCGGCGCTGCTGGCGCTGCTGGCCGGTTCCCGCGCGGGCTCCGGCCCGGCCCCGCGGGCGGTCGTCGTCGCGCACAACGTGCTGCCGCACGAGCCGGGTCCGGCCGACGCGGTGCTG
>NZ_BAABIL010000142.1:0-1845 GCF_039542765.1 Kineococcus glutinatus | reverse complement strand
CGACCGGACCCCGCCGCTCCCGCTCCTCCACCGCGTCCACACCGCTCCCGATCCGTCGCGGCCCGCGGTCGTCAGCACGGGCGGGGCCGCACGGCGGCCGGGCCACAGCGTAGACGGCACCGCGGGGTGGTGGGGACGCCGTGGGAACGGTGTGGGGACGACGTGGGGACGGGTCCGGACGCCGCGGCGTCCGGACCCGTCGGCACCTCTAGGAGCCGAGCCGCCAGATCTGCCCGCCGGGGGTGGCGGGCCCGGCCGGGCCGGCGGGGGCGCCGTCGGCGTCGGAGACGCTCCACGCCGAGACGTAGACGGCCCCCTCCTCGTCGACGGCGAGGCCGGCGGGGAACGGGACCGGCACCGACGTGCGCTCGCCCGAGGGCGCGACCCGCACGACGTCGCCGGGAGCACCCGGCCCGGGACCGGGCACGTCGTCGTTCGGCGCCACCGGTTCCCCGTCCTCGCCACCGCCGGGGGCGCCGGCGCCGAACAGCTGCGAGACGTAGAGGGTGCCGTCCCCGGCGACGGCGACGCCGGTGACGCCGGTGAAGCCGGTCCAGCGGTGCAGCTCCCGCCCGCCGGCGCTGTACTTCACGACCTGGGCCGCACCGGGCTGCTCGCTGCCGAGGCCGCCGACGTAGACGTTGCCGTCGGCGTCGCGGGCCAGCGAGGTGGGCACGAACTCCGGCGTGGTGTCGTCGTCCGGCGGGGTGGGGTAGGTGGCGAACACGCTGACCCGCGGGCGCAGGTCCCCGCCGATGCCGACCCGCCACACCGTGTTGGCCGCGGCGTCGGCGACGAGGGCGTGGGTGGGGGTGGTGGCGGTGCGCGGCACGACGAGGATCCCGTAGGGGTTGGACTCCACCTGCGCCCCGTCGGGGTTCAGGCGGGCCTCGGCGGCGGCGAGGTCGACGACGGGGTAGGAGTACCCGTGCCCGCCGAGGACGACGCTGCCGAGCTGCCGGGCGAACCCCCCGGGCAGGTCGACGCCGGGGAACGCCTCGGGCGGGACGTACGTCATGGCGGCCGCGTAGATCCCGGGCAGCTCGGTGGCGGCGGCGCCGTCGGAGCCCACGGCGAAGCTGCCGTCGGGCGCGGCGATCGACGCCAGGCCGGTCACGACGCGGTGCGGCGCGCCGCCGGTGCGCGCGCCGGGGTCGTGCACGAGGCCGACGGCGCCGGTCAGGCCCGCGCACTGGCGCTGCGGTCCCTCCCCGGCGCAGGTGTCGCCGCCGCTGCCGGCCTCCGCCACGAGCAGCGAGGCGCCGTCGCGGTCCCAGCCGAGCTGGCGGGGGTTGTCCAGGCCGGTGGCCACCACGACGGGGGCGGGGTCGTGCTCGCCGGTCGTGGCGGTGGCGGGGGCGGCGGGGGCGAGGCAGGTCAGGGCCAGGAGGGTGGCGGCCGTGGTGGTGCGTCGTCGCATGGCGTGCTCCGGAGCGGCTCGGTGGGTCCGGGTGGCGGGTCGACCAGGGGTCGGGACGTCGGCGGGACGGGGCCGACGGGGCGCGGCGATCGGTCCTGCAACCGCGTGCGGGACCGGGTTCGGGCCGCGATCGCTCGGCGCTGAACGGGGTCGCGGGGTTCCGGTGCGGGAGCCTCGTCCTGCCCGGCGCAGGTTGTCAAGGGTCGAACGACCTCCCCCGCCGGCGGCGGGCCCGGCGCGAGTGCCGCGCTGCCCCTATCCTCGGCACCCGAGCGGGCCGGGGGGCGGGCCGCAGCGGGGGCGGGGGGACGGTTCCATGCGCGTGCAGGGCAGCGCCGCGCTCGTCACGGGTGCCGCCTCCGGGCTGGGCGCGGCGACGGCCCGCGAGCTGGCCGGCCGCGGGGCGCGCGTCTTCGGCCTCGACC
>NZ_BAABIL010000141.1:0-9189 GCF_039542765.1 Kineococcus glutinatus | reverse complement strand
TCGACATCGAGGACGTCACCGAGTGCCTGGCGAGCGTGGAGCTCTACCACGTGCGCTCGGTGGACCAGCAGGTCGAGGGGTCGGGGGAGCTGTCGCTGGCGGAGACCCTCGGCGGCCCGGACCCGCAGTTGGAGCACGTCGTGGACTCGGTGAGCCTGCGCCCGCTGCTGCGCCAGCTGTCCCCGCGCGACCGGCGCATCCTCTCGCTGCGCTTCGGCCACGGCTGGACGCAGTCGCAGATCGCCGCCGACGTCGGGGTGACGCAGATGCAGGTGTCGCGGTTGCTGACGCAGGTCCTGGCGAAGCTGCGCCGCCAGCTGGACGTCGAGGCCGCCTGAGCAGGACGCGCCGGGTCCGCCGGCCGCTCAGCCGGGCGCGGGGGAGGGGTGCGGCACCCGGATGGTGACGGCCGGGGCCAGGGCGTGGCAGAGCCGGTGCCGCGCCTGCAGCAGGGCCTGCCAGAGCTGCAGGTCCTCGTCGCCGTCGACGGCCGGGAAGCCCCCGACGGCGAGGTAGGCGTCGGCCCGCACGGACATGTTGGCGCCGTGGACCTGGGTGCGCGGTGGTCGTCCGGGGCGGTCGGCCCCGCCGTCCCCGGCGGTCACGACGGCCGTGGCGGCCGTGGCGCCGGTGCCGGCGAGCCGGGCGTGGGCGAGGATCCAGTCCACGCCCACGACGGCTCCGGGGGTGGTGGTGAGGACGAGGACCTCGCGGGGGTCCAGGCGCGCGGTGAGCGGGTCGGCCAGGCCGGCGGCGGTGGCGCGGCGGCGCGCTCCGGGGGCGTCGACGGGCACGGCGAGGACGGTGACGGCGTCCAGTGGCGCGGTGAGGTGCTGCCAGTGGGCCACGAGGGCGGTCCCGGCGGTGGGTGCGGTCTCGACGGCCACGGCGAGCACGACGGGCAGGTCGCAGGCGGCGGCCTCGTCCGCTGCGGCGACGAGGGTGGTGAGGGTGCCGTCGAGCCCGTCGCCGCCGCCGGCGCCCACGGCCGGGAGCGTGACGACGGCCGCGCGCGGGCGCGGGCTGGTGGGGTCGGTGCCGCCACGGGTCCCGCCGTCCGCCGCGCTGCTGGCCATGGGCCTCCCCGTCCGCCGCGCGGGACGACCGATCGGCCCACCGCTGTTTCAACCGAAAGTAGCCGATTCTGACGCTGCGTGGAGGTCAGGTCTGCCTTGCGTTTCGGCCGTGCCCTCTCGGGTCACCACCGGGGTGTGACCACGACCACGAGCACCGACCGCTCCGGAAGCGCTTCGCCCATCGGTGACTGGATCGACCGCCTGAGCGAGCTGACCGTCCTGGACCCCGTCGCCGAGAAGGTCCGCGACCTCGTCCACCGGGCGGTGCCCTCGCCCGCCCTGCGCGACGTCCTGCACGGCGTCCCGCTGGGCCACCCCGCGCACCCCGTGATGGCCATGGTGCCCATCGGGACGTGGCTCAGCTCCGCCGTCCTCGACGTCGTGGACTCCGTCGCCCCCTCGCCCGCCCGCACCTCCGTCTCGGTGCTGCTCGCCGGCATCGGCGCGGTCGCCGTCGCGCCCACCGCCACCGCCGGGCTCGTGGACTGGGCGGACCTGCACAGCGACCAGCAGCGGATCGGCCTCGTGCACGCCGCCACCAACGAGGTCGCCCTCGTCCTCGTCGGCGTCGGCCTGGTCCAGCACGCGCGCGGCCGGCAGGCCAGCGGCCGGCGCTGGCGGCTGGCCGGGGTGCTCACCTCCAGCCTCGGCGCCGTCATCGGCGGGCACCTGGCGACCCGCTGGGCGGTGGGAGCCAACCACGTCGAGGACGTCCCCCACCGCGCCCCGCAGGACTGGCAGCCCATGATGCCGCTGGTCGAGCTCGTGGCCGGTGCGCCGGTGCGCGGGCGCTGCGGGGACGTCGACGTCGTCCTGGTGCGCCGCCGCGACGGCGAGGTCACGGTGCTCGCCGACCGCTGCGCCCACCTCGGCGGGCCGCTGCACCAGGGGCCGGTGGAGACGGTGCGCGGGCGCGAGTGCATCGTCTGCCCCTGGCACGGCAGCGCCTTCGAGCTGGAGAGCGGCTCGGTGGTGCGCGGTCCCTCCGTCGCCCACCAGGCCCGCTTCGACGTGCGGGTGGTCGACGGCGTGGTGCAGGCGCGGGTGGTGACCGTCCCGGAGGCGTAGCGGGCGGGCTGGGAGGCGGGTGGTCGCCACCACCCGCCGGAGGTGGTGCGTGTCGGCCCCGTGGCGCAGAGTGCCCCCATGAGCGAGCCCACCCGCCTCGGCACCGGGCAGGACCTGCCCACCGTCCAGCGCAGCCGCCCGGAGGTCCGCGGTCGCGCCGGGTTCGACCCCGCCTTCCTGGCCCCCGGCCCCCTCGTGCCCGTGCCGCTGCCGGTCGCCGCAGCCGGCCGCAGCGCCCCCGAGGCCGTGGTGCTGCCGTACACCCACTTCAGCGTGGTGCTGCGCCCGGACCGCCGGCTGGCCGCGGCGACCGTCGTGGGCATCGACGGCGCCCGGCTGCGCGACGTGGACCGCGAGGGCTCCACCTGGTGGCTGGACCCGCGCGTGCCGCAGGCGCAGCAGGCGGGGGAGGAGCTCTACGCGCGCAACGACCTCGACCGCGGGCACCTGGTCCGCCGCCGGGACCCGGTGTGGGGCACGGCGGAGGAGGCCGAGCGCGCCAACGCCGACACCTTCTGCTACACCAACGCCGCGCCGCAGCACGCGGCGTTCAACCAGTCCCCGCAGCTGTGGAACGGCCTGGAGGACCTCGTCCTCGCCCACGCGCAGGTGCACGCCCAGCGCCTCGTCGTCGTCACCGGCCCGGTGCTGGACGACGCCGACCCGGTGTACCGCGGGGTGCAGGTCCCGCTGCGCTTCTACAAGGTGGTCGCGCACGTGCGGTCGGGCCGGGACCTGCGGGGCGGCCAGGCCCCGGCGGGGCTGGCGGCCAGCGCCTTCGTCCTGGACCAGGCCCGCCTCGTGGAGCGCCTGCTGGCCGCGGAGGGGGCCGGCGCACGCGCGGCCGGCGACGCCGGGGCCGGCGGGTTCGACCCGGGGGAGTTCGCCACCTACCAGGTGCCGGTGGGGGACGTGGCGACGCTCACCGGGCTGGACCTCGGGCCGCTCGTGGCGGCCGACCGGATGCCGGTGCAGGCCTCCAGCGCGCCGGGGGGCTGGGAGACGGCGCTGGCGGGCTGGCAGCTGCTGGCGGGCCCCGCCGACGTCGGGTGGTGAGACCCCGGACCGCTCAGCAGGCGACTCGGTGGCCCCGCGCGGTGAGCTCGGCGGAGAAGTGCCGGGGCAGGTCGACGACGTGGTCGCCGCCGGCCCGGGCGGAGACCAGCACGACGGGGCACGTGCAGGCGGCGGCGAACTGCCGGCGCACGTCACCGGTGAGGAACCCGGTGTCGGGGTCCTCCCGCGACCCCGGCAGCACCAGGAGCGACGCGTCCGCCACCAGGGTGCGCGCCTCGCGCCCGCGCAGGGCGTGCAGCCGCACCGCACCGCCGGGCTGCCAGGACGGGGTGAGCCCCGCGGCCGCGGTGACGTCGGCCAGCGCGGTGCGCACCTGCTCCCGGCGCTCCTCGGCGCTGGGGAAACCGGCCAGCGGGCGCCCGCGCACCGCCGGCGGGACGTGGGGGTAGGACCAGATGGTCGCGACGGCCAGCGGGACGCCGGTGAGCCGGGCGCGGTCCGCCCCCCAGCGCAGCGCCGCGGTGGCGTGGCGCTGCGCGCGGACGTCGGCGTCGCTGCCGACGTCGAGACCGACGAGCACGGGTCGTGCGGACACGGGGATCCTCCTCGCACCGCGGCCTCGTCGCCGCGGCGGTCGAACGTTCGTCATCGATGAGGGGCGCGCGGGCCCCGCCGGGGAAGGTCCCGGCGGGGCCCGCGCGCGGACGGCTCAGGCGGGCGAGCCGGCGAACTGCACGACGCTCCACGACAGCGGCGGCAGCACGACGGTCGCGGTGCCGTCGACGAGGGAGACGTCCTCCAGCGCCCGCGGGGCGATCGCGGCCGGGGCGTCGGCCGTGTTGGCCGTGTGCCGGTCCTGGCCCTCACCGGCGTGCAGCGTGGTGGCCGACAGCACCCGCTCGGCGCCGAAGCCGCGCAGGCCGACCTCGACGCGGGCCGGCTGCTCCTGGTCGCGGTTGGCGAGGAACAGCGTCACGGTGCCGCTCTCCTCGTCGTGGGTGGCGGAGGCGTCCACGACGTCCACGTCACCGAAGCGGGCGGTCTCGTAGCGGTCGCTGGTGCCGGCGACCCGCAGCACCTGGCCCCTGGCGAGGTGGCGCACCTGCTCGAAGGGGTGGGCGATGGTCTGCTTCCACGCCGGGCCCTCCGGCTCGCTGCGCAGCAGGCCGATGACGTTGACGAGCTGGGCCTGGTTGGCGATGGTCACCCGGTCGCCGTGGCGCAGCAGCGAGTTGAGCAGCGTGCCGACGACGACGGCGTCGGTGACGGAGTACTGGTCCTCGATGACCCGCGGGGCGACGGTCCACTTCTCGATCGACGGGTCCTTGTGGGGGCGCGACTGGTACCAGACGTTCCACTCGTCGAAGGAGATGTTGATGCGCTTGCGGTTCTTCAGCCGCGCGCCCACGCCGTCGGCGGTCGCCACGACCTGCTCGATGAAGGCGTCCATGTCCACCGCGCTGGCCAGGAAGCTCGCGGCGTCGCCGTCGAACTCCTGGTAGTAGGCGTGCGCGGAGACGTAGTCGACCTGGTCGTAGGCCAGCTCCAGGACGGTGGACTCCCAGGCGCCGAAGGTCGGCATGCTGCGGCTGGAGCTGCCGCAGGCGACCAGCTCCAGGTCCGGGTCGACCTGGCGCATCGCGCGGGCGGTCTCGGCGGCGAGGCGGCCGTACTCGTGCGCGGTCTTGTGCCCCGTCTGCCAGGGGCCGTCCATCTCGTTGCCCAGGCACCACAGCTTGATGCCGAAGGGGTCCTTGGAGCCGTTGGCGATGCGCTGGTCGGACAGCCGGGTGCCGCCGCCGATGTTGCAGTACTCCAGCAGGTCCAGCGCCTCCTGCACCCCGCGGGTGCCGAGGTTGATCGCCATCATCGTCTCGGTGCCGACCTCGCGGGCCCAGGTGTCGAACTCGTGGAGGCCGAACTCGTTGGTCTCCACCGAGCCCCAGGCCAGGTCCAGGCGGCGGGGGCGCTCGGCCACCGGGCCGACGCCGTCCTCCCAGCGGTAGCCGGAGACGAAGTTGCCGCCCGGGTAGCGCACCACCGTGGGGGCCAGCTCGCGGACCAGCTGCAGGACGTCCGTGCGCAGGCCGCGCTCGTCGGCGGCCTGGTGGCCGGGCTCGAAGATGCCGGTGTAGACGCAGCGGCCCATGTGCTCGACGAAGGAGCCGAAGAGGCGGTGCGGGACGGGGGCCACGGTGAAGGCCGGGTCGAGGGTGAGGCGGGCGTTGCGCACGGGGGTCCTTCCGCGGGTGTCTCGGTCGGCGCGCCTGGTGCGCGCGCCGTTGGGGTGGAAGCGGCTCCCGCGGGACAGTCCTCGCGGGAGCCGCTTCCGTCAAGAGGTGCGGGTCACCGACCGCGGGCTGAGCGGGAGCCCCGTGGCACCCACAGCACCGGCGAGGGCCGCGCCGCACGGGGAGGCGCGCCGGGACGTTGCGGTCATCGTCGACCTCCTGGGTCTGCAACGTTGCATTACAACGTTGGAACGAGAATGCACGGCGATGCCGGCGGGGTCAAGCAACACCGCCCGGGAGGGTGCCGGGCGCGGGCGGCGGGGTGCGGGCGGAAGAAGTGCGCCGGGCGGGGGGTTGCCGCCGCCATGAAGGCGATCACCATCGAGCGCACCGGGGGACCCGAGGTCCTCGTCCCCGCCGACGTCGCGGAACCCACCGCCGGACCGGGCTGCGTCGTCGTCGACGTGGAGGCGGCCGGCGTCAACTTCATCGACGTCTACCACCGCGACGGCACCTACCCCCAGCCGCTGCCCTTCCGCCCCGGCCTGGAGGGCGCCGGCCGGGTGCGCGAGGTCGGCGAGGGCGTCGAGGGCTTCGCGGCCGGCGACCTCGTGGCGTGGAAGGGGGCGCCGGGCAGCTACGCCGAGCGCGTCGTCGTGCCGGCGGGCGAGCTCGTCCCGGTGCCGGCGGGCGTGGGCGCCGAGACCGCCGCGGCCGTCATGCTGCAGGGCCTCACCGCGCACTACCTCGCCACCTCCACCCACCCGGTGGCCGCGGGGGAGTGGGCCGTCGTGCACGCGGCGGCCGGCGGTGTGGGGCTGCTGCTCACCCAGATCGTCAAGCGGCGCGGCGGCCACGTGCTCGCCACGACGTCCACGCCGGACAAGGCCGACCTCGCCCGGGCGGCCGGTGCCGACGAGGTCGCCGGCTACGACGACTTCGCCGAGCGGGCGCGCGAGCTCACGCGGGGCCGCGGCGTCGCGGTCGTCTACGACGGGGTGGGGCGCGCCACGTTCGACGCCGGCCTGCGGGCGCTGCGGCCCCGGGGCACCTTCGTCCTCTTCGGCGGCGCCAGCGGGCAGGTGCCGCCCTTCGACCTGCAGCGCCTCAACGCCGCGGGCTCGCTGTACGTCACGCGCCCCACGCTGGCGCACTACACCCTCGACGCCGCCGAGCTGCGCGCCCGCGCCGAGGAGCTGTTCGGCTGGATCGGGGCCGGCGAGCTCGACGTGCGCGTCGGCGGCCGCCACCCGCTCGCGCAGGCCCGCCGCGCCCACGAGGACCTGCAGGCCCGCCGCAGCACCGGCAAGCTCCTGCTGCTGCCCTGAGCGCCGATGCCGGCCGCCACCACCAGCGCGGTGCCCACCGCCTGCCACACCGAGGGCCGCTCGTGCAGCAGGACCAGCCCCACGGCACCCGCCACCGCCGGGTCCACGCTCGTGAGGGTGCCGAAGGCCGCCGTGCTCATCCGCCGCAGCGCCGCCAGCTCCAGCGCGTACGGCAGGGCGGGCACGAGCAGGGCGACGGCGCCGGCGAGCAGCACCGTGCGCCACGTCAGGTCCCCGACCGTCGTGGGCGCGGCGACGGCGGTGGCCACCAGGGCGGCCACCGGAAAGGACACCGCCAGCGTCTGCAGCCCGCCCAGCGCCCCGCTGCTGCGGTGCGTGAGCACGATGTAGCCGCCGCAGCCGACCGCCGCGAGCAGGGCGAAAGCCACGCCCACCGGGTCCAGCTCCCCGCTCCAGGGGCGGGTGAGGCTCAGCACGCCGGCGGCGGCGACGAGCGGCCAGAGCAGCCCGCCGCCGCGCCGGCGGGCGAGCAGCGCCACCGCGAGGGGGCCGCAGAACTCCAGCGCGCTCGCGGTGCCCAGCGGCAGCCGCGCCACGGCCTCGAAGAAGCTCAGGGTCATCACGGCGCTGGCCACCCCGAGCAGCGCGGCCCGGCCGAGGGCGGCCCGGGGGAGGCGCCGCCAGGGCACGCGCACCAGCGCGAGGGCGAGCAGCGCCGCCCAGCACAGCCGCAGCCAGGCCGTGCCGGCGGCACCCACCTCGTCGAACAGCGGGGTGGAGGCGGCCACGCCGAGCTGCAGGGAGAGCATCGCCGCGACGGCGAGCGCGGGGGCGGGGATGCGGGGGCGGGCGGGGGCGGTGCCGGCGTGCATGGAGCGGGTGGTCCTTCTCGTCGGTGCTCGGCCGCACCGCCCGCGGGGGCGGCGCACCGGCAGATCGAACTCCTACGATGAGGAGCGTCCGTGCGCATCGTCGTGCAGATCGTGAGCACGATAACGCGCATGAGAACTGATCGACCCAACGACCACCCGACATGAGCAATTCCGTGCGCACGATGCCGCCGTCGGGCCACACCGGTGACGCCCGCAGCCGCGCCCGCGCACCCGAGACGGAGGACCCCGTGCCGCAGGAGGACCTCGGACCGGCCGCCGCGTTCCTCGCGCAGCTGGGCGGGCAGGTGCGCGAACGCCGCCGCGGCGCCGGCCTCACCGTCCAGCAGCTCGCCGACCGCGCCGGCGTCAGCCGCCGGCTGCTCACCCAGGTCGAGCTCGGCCAGGCCAACCCGAGCATGGTCACCGTCGACAAGCTCGCCCGCGCCCTCGGCGTCGACTTCCCCACCCTCGCCGGGGCCCCCGCCGCCGGCGGCAGCGCCGTGCACCGCTCCGAGGGCCCCGTGACCGTCTGGGCCGGGCGGGAGGGCAGCGTCGCCCTGCTGCACGTCGCCGGCTCGCGCACCGCGGCGCCGGAGCTGTGGGAGTGGCTGATCGCCCCCGGCGACCACTACGCCTCCGAGGCCGACCCGGCCGGCTCCGAGGAGCTGCTCCTCGTCCTGGCGGGCACGCTGACCCTCGCCGTCGGCGACGAGCGCACCGAGCTGGCCGCCGGCTCCGCGGCCAGGCTGGCCAGCGACCGCGCCTACGCCTACCGCAACGAGACCGGCGAGCCGCTGCGCTTCACCCGCGTCACCATCGCCCCCCGCTGAGCGGCGTGCGGCGGGGAGCCGTCCTCAGCCCGGGACGGAGGCGCCGTCGTCGTCCGGACCGCCCAGGGCGGCGGCGAGAGCGGCCGAGCCGTCGCCGTCGTCGCCGGGCCCGCCGCGCAGCACCACCGCCTGCGCCACGACGGGGCGCCCGTCGACGGAGGTGATGGCCGGGCCGCCGTGCAGCCGGTACCCCTGCGCGAGGGCCTCGCTGACGCGCTCGCAGAAGGAGCGGTCGTCCGGGCCGGTCAGCAGCCGGTAGGCCAGGGGCGCGCTGTCGCTCACGGGTTTCCTCCCACTCGTCGGAGGGCGACTCTAACCGCGGGGCGCCCACCGCGGCGGGGACCTCGCGGCGTGCGGCACAGTGGGACCTGCCCGCCCGACCCGCCCGGCCCCGACCCGCCCAGCCCCGACCAGGAGTGCCCGTGACCGGTCCGAGCAGCACCGCCCCCGCGGCCGCCGACTCCACCGCCGAACTCGCCGTCCTCGTGCGCGACGGCGTGCGCGAGAGCGCCCACCGCGGCGTGGTCGCCGGCCTCGACGCCGACGGCGCCCTCGCCCTCGCCCTCGGCGACCCGGACGCCACCGTGCTGCCCCGCTCCTCGCTCAAGCCCCTGCAGGCCGTCGTGGCGCTGCGGGCGGGGGCGCCCGTCAGCGGCTACGCCCTGGCGCTGGCCACTGCCAGCCACGCCGGCACCGACGAGCACGTCGGCGCCGCCCGCCAGGTGCTGCAGGCCGCCGGCCTGGGGGAGGAGGACCTCCGCTGCCCGCCCGACCTGCCGCTGGACGAGCGGGCGCGGGCCCGCGCC
>NZ_BAABIL010000140.1:0-9275 GCF_039542765.1 Kineococcus glutinatus | reverse complement strand
AACCCGGAGACGGGCGCCCGAAGGGTGCCGTGGTGGCGCCCGAACCCGGAGACGGGCGCCGGGACGGCGGGACGGCGGGGCGGGAGGAGGCGCCACCCGCCTACGATCGACGGTTGTGAGCGCAGCCGGCGACAGCGACGACCAGCAGCAGACCCCCGCCGCGGACGCGGCCGCCGGGGCACCCCCGCAGCGCGGCACGGCCCGCCCGATCGTCACCTACGGCACACCGGTGCTGCACCGGCCCTGCGCCGACGTCACCGCCTTCGACGACGCGCTGCGCGCCCTCGTCGACGACATGTTCGCCAGCATGGCCGCCGCCGAGGGCGTCGGGCTGGCCGCCAACCAGATCGGCGTCGACGCCCGCGTGTTCGTCGTCGACTGCCCCGACGAGAGCGAGCGCCACGTCGTCGCCCACGTCGTCAACCCCGTGCTGCACCTGCCCCGCGGGCTGCGGCGCACCCTCGACGTCGACGACGAGGGCTGCCTGTCGGTGCCGGGGGAGCACGCCGAGCTGGCCCGCTCGGCCCGCGCGGAGGTCACCGGCGTCGACGTCACGGGCGCCCCGGTGCGCATCGTGGGCACCGGGCTGCTGGCCCGCTGCCTGCAGCACGAGGTGGACCACCTCGACGGCCTCGTCTACGTCGACCGGCTGCCCGCGCACGTGCGCGCGGAGGTCCTCGGCGCCGCCGGGCTCGACACCGCCCCACCCCCCGGCGCCGCGCAGGGCCGGGGCGGGGGCGGCGCGGCGGGCGGGCGGCGGTGACCGTCGTCCTCGGCATCGAGACCTCCTGCGACGAGACCGGCGCCGGCCTCGTCGCCGAGGGCCACCTGCTCAGCGACGCGCTGTCCTCCAGCATGGACGAGCACGCCCGCTTCGGCGGGGTCGTGCCGGAGATCGCCGCCCGCGCCCACCTGCAGGCGATGCTGCCCGTGGTGCGCACCGCGCTGGAGCGGGCGTCGCTGGAGCCCGGCGACGTCGGCGCGGTCGCCGTCACCGCCGGGCCCGGGCTGTCCACCGCGGTGCAGGTGGGCCTCGCCGCCGGCAAGGCCCTCGCCTTCGGCCTCGGCGTGCCGCTGTACGGCGTGCACCACCTCGCCGGCCACGCCGCCGCCGACGTCCTGGAGCACGGCCCGCTGCCGCAGCGCTCCGTCGCCCTCGTCGTCTCCGGCGGGCACACCTCCCTGCTGCTGCTCGGCGACCTCGCCCGCGACCGGGTCGTCCACCTCGGCGACACCGCCGACGACGCCGCCGGCGAGGCGTTCGACAAGGTCGCCCGCATCCTCGGCCTGCCCTACCCGGGGGGCCCGAGCATCGACCGCGCCGCCCGCGACGGCGACCCGCGCGCCATCGCCTTCCCCCGCCCCCTGACCCGTCCCTCCGACCCGCCGTACGGGTTCTCCTTCTCGGGGCTGAAGACCGCCGTGGCGCGCTGGGTGGAGCACCACGGCGGCCCCGGCGGCGACGGGGTGGCGGTCGCCGACGTGGCCGCCTCCTTCCAGGAGGCCGTCGCCGACACCGTCACCCGCAAGGCGGTCGCCGCCTGCCGCGACCACGGCGTGGACACCCTGCTCGTCGTGGGGGGCGTGGCGGCCAACTCCCGGGTGCGCGCGCTGGCCGAGGAGCGCTGCGCCGCCGCCGGGATCGAGCTGCGCGTGCCGCCGATGCGGCTGTGTACCGACAACGGCGCGATGATCGCGGCCGTGGGCGACGCCCTCGTGCGCGCCGGGGCGCCCGCCTCGCCGCTGGGGCTGGGCGCGGACCCGTCGGCGCCGCTGACCGGGGCGCTGCTCACCGGCCCCTGGGGCTGATCCCGGCCGGTGGCGCGCGGGCACCCGGCGCCGGGTTCCCGCGTTGGCCCCATCGGTCCGGCGCGCCGATGCTGGTGCGACCGGCCGGTCCAGCCCCCCGCACCAGGAGGTCGCAGTGCCCATCGACTACAACCGCCGCCCGTCCGCCCCGCAGCCGGAGGACCGGCAGCCGGCCGTGTCCCTGTCGAAGGTGACGCTCACGAAGGCGGCGCCGCGGGTCTCGCTCACCAAGCGGGGCGGCACCGGCGGTGTGCTGCGGGTCAACCTCAACTGGAACTCGCGACCGGCCGCGCCGCAGCAGCGCGGCGGGTTCCTCGCCAAGCTCACCGGTGCCGGCGCGGGCGGCAGCGGCGCGGTGGACCTCGACCTCGGTGCCCTCTACGAGTACGCCGACGGCAGCAAGGGCGCCGTGCAGGCCCTCGGCGGCGCCTTCACCGACGGCCGCCCCCGGCCGCTGCTGCGCCTGGACGCCGACGACCGCAGCGGCGCCGCCAGCGGCGGGGAGAACCTGCACGTGGACCTCTCCGACCCCGCCGCGATCAAGCGCGTCCTCGTCTACGCCTTCATCTACGAGGGCACCCCGAACTGGGCGGAGGCCGACGCCGTCGTGACGCTGTTCCCGGCCTCCGGCGCCGAGGTGGAGGTCCGCCTCGACGAGCACGACCCGCGCTCGCGGATGTGCGCGGTGGCCCTCATCACCTCCGACGGGCGCGAGGTCACCGTGCAGCGGGAGGTCCGCTACGTCGAGGGCGGGCAGCAGGCCCTCGACGAGGCGTACGGGTGGGGGATGCGCTGGCGCACCGGCCGCAAGTGAGCCGCCCGTGACCTGACCCGCCCGGGTGAACGGCCCGGGCGGGTCTCAAGCGGTGCGCCGCCGGCGACGACAGCGCTGGGGTGAGCGCAGCGATCCGGCGACCCGCGGCCCTGGTGGCCCTCGCGGCGCTGCCCTTCGCCGCCTACACCGCGGTCTTCACCGCCACCGGCGACCCCGGCGGTGTCGCGCGGGTCCTGTGGACCGCCGGGCTGGTCGGCGTGCTGCTGCTGGCCGTGCGCCGGCCGCTGCGCGTCGCCGAGGACCGGGCGGCGTGGACGGCCGTGGCCTGCGCCGTCGCGGCGTGGGTGCTCGGCGACCTCGTCGGCACCTACCTGGTGGCCCCGTCGCTGTCGACGCTGCCCACCGCCTCCGACGCCGTCTTCTACCTCCTCTTCCCCTCGCTGCTGCTCGCCACCGCCCTGCTCGGCCGCCGGGACGCCGCCCGCGGGGACCAGCGGGAGGAGACCACCTCCACCCCGCTGGACGGGCCCATCTCCGCGCTCGGGGCGGCGGCCCTCGTCGGGTGCTTCGTCGTCGCGCCCGTCTGGCCCTGGGTCGGCACCGCCGTCGCCACCGCGCCCGCCGCGCTCGTCTACCCCGCGCTCGACGTCGTCTGCGCCCTGGCCTGCCTGCACCGGCTGCGGCGGGCGGGCGGGACCCGCCGGCACGCCCTGCTCCTGCTGGCCGCGGCGGCGCTGCTGCTCGCGGCCGCCGACACCCGCTTCCTCGTGCGCACCGTCGACCCCGGCGCCGGCAAGGACGTCGTCGCCGACGTGCTGTGGGCGGGCACCCTGCTCGTCCTCGCCGCGGCGGGCAACCTCCTCGAGCACGTCCGGACCGCCCCGCGCAGCGCCGCGGCCCCCACGTTCGCCGCCGGCGTCGGCGCCACGCTCGTGCTCGCCCTCGCGCCCTGGACCGATGTGCCGCCCGCCGCGGTCGTCCTCGCCACCGCCGCCGTCGTGCTGTGCCTGCTGCGCCTGGTCATCGTCGTGCGGCAGGCCCGCGCCCTGGCCGACGCCCAGCACCGCGCCCTGCGCGACGCGGCCACCGGCCTGGCCACCGCCCGCGGCGTCGCCGAGCGGCTGGAGGCCATGGTCGAGCAGGCCGCGCCGTTCGCCGTCGTGCTGCTGGACGTCAGCAGCTACAAGCAGCTGCGGCTGTCCCTCGGCAGCCGGCTCGGCGGCGAGCTCATCACCCAGATCGCCGCCCGGTTGCGCGCCGCCACCGCCGGCGGCGAGCTCGTCGGCCGCGCCGGGGAGGACGAGTTCACCGTCGTCGTGCCGCTGCGGGACGACCCGCAGGGCGACCGCACCACCGGCGTGCGGCGCGCCGGCGAGCTCGTGCGCTGCTTCGACGAGGCGTTCGCCCTGGAGGGCATCACCGTCCACGCCCGCGTCACCGCCGGCGTGGCGACCTTCCCCGACGACGGCACCAGCGCCGCCGAGCTGCAGGCCGCGGTGGAGCTCAGCACCTCCCACGGCTCCGTGGAGGGCGCCCAGGTCAGCGCGTACTCCCGCTCGATGGAGGACCAGGCCCGGGTGCGCCTGGCCCTGGCGGGGGAGATCGGCGAGGCGTTCGCCGGCGGGCAGGTCGTCGCCCACCTGCAGCCGCAGGTGCGCCTCGGCGACGGCCGGGTGCTCGGCGCCGAGGCCCTCGTCCGCTGGCAGCACCCCCGGATGGGCATCCTGACCCCCGACCGGTTCCTGCCCGCCGTGCAGCACACCAACCTCATGCGGCGCGTCACCGACACCGTGCTGCGGCAGGCCGCGGCGCAGGCCGTGACGTGGCGGCCGTGGGGGATGACGGTGGCGGTGAACCTGTCCCCGTCGGACCTGCTCGACCCGGAGCTGCCCGACCGGGTCAGCGGCATCCTCGCCGCGGCCGGCGCCCTGCCCGCCGAGGTTCGCCTGGAGGTCACCGAGGACGCCGTGATGGCCGACGCCGACCGCATCGCCGAGACGCTGGCGGAGTTGCGCCGGCGCGGCCTGCGCATCGCCGTCGACGACTTCGGGCAGGGGCACTCCTCCCTGGCCCGGCTGCGCGAGCTGCCCTTCGACGAGCTGAAGATCGACCGGGCCTTCCTGTGGCGCGGCACCGACCCCACGCCCGCGGAGACGGCCATCGTGCGGGCCGCCGTGGCGCTGGCCAAGGACCTGTCCCTGGAGGTCGTCGCCGAGGGCCTGGAGACGCCCGACGCGTGGGAGCGGCTGCGCGACATGGGCTGCGACGCCGTGCAGGGGTACTGGGTGTCGCGGCCGCTGGCCCCGCACGCCTTCGGCGGGTTCCTCGACGGCTGGGCGGCGCGCGTGCCCGGCGCGGCGGGGGCGCACCTGCTGGGGTGAGCGCCCTCTCGTAGCGTGGTCGCCCGTGGTCGCGGGCGCTCGGGTGGACGACGGGTCGGGGGCCGGCGGCGGTGGGCGCCCGGCGGCCGTCGCGATGGTGCTCGCCTCCTGCGCCTCGGTGCAGGTCGGCGCGGCGTTCGCGGCCCAGCTCTTCGGCGCGGTCGGCCCCGCCGGTGCGACCGCCCTGCGGCTGGCCACCGCCGCCGCGCTGCTGCTCGGGTGGGTGCGGCCGCGGGTGCGCACGTGGACGCGGGCGCAGGTGCTGCCCGTCGTGGCGTTCGGCGTCAGCCTCGCGGGGATGAACAGCGCGTTCTACGCCGCGCTGCAGCGGATGCCCCTGGGCCCGGCCGTCACCGTGGAGTTCCTCGGGCCGCTGACGCTGGCGGCCGTGCTGACCCGCCGCCGCCGCGACCTGCTGTGGGTCGTCCTGGCGCTGGCGGGGGTGGCGCTGCTCGGCCTCGGCGGTGGGGAGGGCGCCCGCCCGGACCCCGTCGGGGTGGGGCTGGCGCTGGTGGCGGGGGCGCTGTGGGCGGCGTACGTGCTGCTCAGCGCCCGGGTGGGTGCGGTGCTGCCCGGGCAGGCGGGGCTGGCGGGGGCGATGGCGGTGGCGGCGGTGCTGGTCGTGCCGGTGGGGGTGGTGCAGGCGGGTGCGGCGCTGCTGGAGCCGCTGGTGCTGCTGGCGGGCGCGGCGGTGGGGGTGCTGTCGTCGCTGGTGCCGTACAGCCTGGAGCTGGTGGCGCTGCGGCGGTTGCCGGCCCGCACGTTCGGGGTGCTGCTGAGCCTGGAGCCGGCGGTGGCGGCGCTGGCCGGCTGGGTGGTGCTGGACCAGGGGCTGGGCGGGCACGGGGTGGTGGCGGTCGCGCTCGTCGTGGTGGCCAGCGCCGGTGCCACGGGCGCGGCCCGCCGCGGGGCCCCGCCGCCGGCCCCGGAGGTCTGAGCCGCGCCGTCCTCCTGCGCCCTTCTCCGGGTTCGGGCGGTCGAGAGGTGCCCGTGGCGCGCCCTTCTCCGGGTTCGGGCGGTCTCGGGGATCTGCTCCCCACGGCGGCGACCCCGCGCACTAGGGTCTGCCTCGCCGACGGAGGCACCCGCCCCGGCCGGACGCGCAGCGCAGCAACGCCGAGGAGGACGCCGAGGATGACCGACACGACGTCGCAGGCCGGCACGGGGCACGCCCCCCGCACCGTCGACCCCGACCCCGACTTCGCCGCGCAGGCCGTCGCGCAGGCCGCGCTGTACGAGGAGGCCGACACCGACCGGCTCGGCTTCTGGGCGCGGCAGGCCCGCGAGCTGCTGACGTGGGACACCGACTTCACCCAGACCCTCGACTGGTCGGGCGCGCCGTTCGCGAAGTGGTTCGTCGGCGGCCGCCTCAACGTCGCCGTCAACTGCGTGGACCGCCACGTCGAGGCCGGCGACGGCGACCGGGTGGCGCTGCACTTCGAGGGCGAGCCCGGCGACACCCGCACCATCACCTACGCCGAGCTCGCCGCCGACGTGCGCCGCGCCGCGAACGCGCTGGCCGCGCTCGGCGTGCAGGCCGGCGACCGGGTCGCGATCTACCTGCCGATGATCCCCGAGGCGGTCGTGGCGATGCTGGCCTGCGCCCGCCTCGGCGCCCCGCACTCGGTCGTCTTCGGCGGCTTCTCCGCCGACGCGCTGCGCAGCCGCATCGAGGACGCCGAGGCGAAGGTCGTCATCACCTGCGACGGCAGCTACCGCCGCGGCAAGCCCACCACCCTCAAGCCCGCCGTGGACGCGGCCCTGGCCAAGGGCGCCCCGAGCGTCACGAACGTCCTCGTCGTCAGGCGCAACGGCGAGGCCGTGGACTGGACCGAGGGCCGCGACGTGTGGTGGCACGACGCCGTGGGCGCCGCGGGCGAGGAGCACGAGGCGCAGGCGTTCGACGCCGAGCACCCGCTCTACATCCTCTACACCTCCGGCACGACGGGTAAGCCCAAGGGCATCCTGCACACCTCCGGCGGCTACCTCGCGCAGGCGGCGTACACGACGAAGAACGTCTTCGACCTGCGCCCGGAGCGCGACGTCTACTGGTGCACCGCCGACGTCGGCTGGGTCACCGGCCACAGCTACGTCGTCTACGGCCCGCTGGCCCTGGGCGTCACGCAGGTCGTCTACGAGGGCACCCCGGACACCCCGGACAAGGACCGCTGGTGGTCGCTGGTGGAGAAGTACGGCGTGACCGTGCTCTACACCGCGCCCACGGCGATCCGCACCTGCATGAAGTGGGGCGAGGAGTACCCCGGCCGCCACGACCTGTCCTCGCTGCGGGTGCTGGGCAGCGTCGGGGAGCCCATCAACCCGGAGGCGTGGGCCTGGTACCGCCGCGTCATCGGCGCCGACCGCACCCCGGTGGTGGACACCTGGTGGCAGACGGAGACGGGCGCCATGATGATCAGCCCGCTGCCGGGGGTGACGACCCTGAAGCCGGGCTCGGCGCAGGTGCCGCTGCCGGGTGTGGCGGCCGAGGTCGTCGACGACGCCGGTGAGCCGTTGGGCCACGGCCAGGCGGGCTACCTGGTGCTCACCGAGCCGTGGCCGTCGATGCTGCGCGGCCTGTGGGGCGACCCGCAGCGCTACGTGGACACCTACTGGTCGCGCTTCCCGGGCCGCTACTTCGCCGGGGACGGCGCCAAGCGCGACGAGGACGGCGACATCTGGCTGCTGGGCCGCGTCGACGACGTCATGAACGTCTCCGGGCACCGGCTGTCGACGGCGGAGATCGAGTCGGCGCTGGTCTCGCACCCCACCGTCGCCGAGGCCGCGGTCGTGGGCGCCACCGACGAGACGACGGGGCAGGCGGTCGTGGCGTTCGTCATCCTGCGCGGCGGTGCGCAGGAGGGCCCCGACACCGTCCGGGAGCTGCGCGAGCACGTCGGGCAGGAGATCGGGCCCATCGCCAAGCCGAGGTCGATCATGGTCGTGGCGGAGCTGCCGAAGACCCGCTCCGGCAAGATCATGCGCCGGTTGCTGCGGGACGTGGCGGAGAACCGCGCCACGGGCGACGTCACGACGCTGACCGACGCCAGCGTGATGGACACCATCCGCGCGGGCATGACGCGCTCGGAGGACTGAGCCGGCTCCCCTCGGCGGGTGGGGACGTCCCGGCGCGCGACACCGGCGCGCCGCGCGCGGGACGTCCCCACCCGCCGGGTGCGGGGTGGCTCCACCGCACCTGCACGTCTCCTCCGCGCCCGCCCCGCCGCGGCGCCCGGCCGCTGCGGCAGGCTGGGGCCGTGGCCTCCCGCGTCCCCCGCACCGTCCTCGCCGCCGAGGCCGCCCTCGGTGCCGCCAGCGCCCTCGGCCCCTCCTGGTTCGGCCTCGACGGCACCCGGCCCTGGCTCTACGCCGCCGCCCTGCGGGTGCCGGTCACCGGCGGGCTGGCGGAGGCGGCGGTGCTGGCCGGTGCGGTCGGCCTCGCCTCCCGCGGGGGCGCCGGCCGGCTGGCCCGCCCCGTCGCGGCGGTCCTGGCGGTGAGCGCCGTCCTCAGCGGCGCGGTCGTGCTGCACCGCGGCGCCGGCGCCGGGCACCTGCCGGCCGCGCAGCCGCAGGACGTCACCGTCGTCACCGCCAACACCCTGCACTCCCACGCCGACCCGGAGGCGCTGGCGGCCGTCGTGGTGCGGGCGGGGGCCGACGTCGTGACGATGCCCGAGACCACCCGGCAGCTCGCCGAGGAGGTCGCCGCGGCGGTGCTGGCCCGCGGCGGCCCCGCCCTGCAGGTGTTCACCCGGGAGGAGGTGCTGCGCGGCAGCGGGCAGACCACGGCCACGTCCCTGCTGGTCAGCGACCGCTGGGGCGCCTACCGGCAGCAGCCGGCCGACGAGCTGCGCATGACGTACGGGGCGGTCGCCGCGGTGCCCGTCGCGGGGGACGGGCCGCCCCTGGCCGCCGTCCACCCGGTGGCGCCGGTGGGCGACGAGCTGGACGTGTGGGAGCGCGAGGGGCTGGCGGCGGTGGCGTGGGCGCAGCAGCACCCCGGCTCCCTCGTCGGCGGGGACTTCAACGCCACCCTCGACCACCCCGCCTTCGCCGGGCTGGGCGACGGCCCGGTCGTCGACGTCGGCGCGGCCACCGGGACGGGCGCGCGGGGCACGTGGCCGGCGAAGGTGCCCGCGCTGCTCGGCTCGCCCATCGACCACGTGCTGGCCGACTCCCGCCGCTGGCGGCCGGTGGCCAGCGAGGTGGTCGACCTGCCCGGCAGCGACCACCGCGCCGTCGTCGCCCGGGTCGGCCCCGCCCTCCAGCAGCAGTTCCGCGTGCTGGGCCTCCCGCGCGGCCGCGACGACGGT
>NZ_BAABIL010000139.1:0-6964 GCF_039542765.1 Kineococcus glutinatus | reverse complement strand
CCGCGCCCTCCGGCGCGGGCGCCCCGCCCACCGGTGCCCCGGTGCAAAGGGGCGGGCGGGGCGCAGCCGTGCCGCCCCCGCTGGGGGCCGACGACGCCGCGCTCGTCGCCGAGGCCGTCCGCCGCACCGGCCTGGCGCTGGACAGCGCCCGCCTCTACGCCCGCGAGCACGCCCTCGCCGAGACCCTGCAGCTCAGCATGCTCCCCGAGCCCGCCGAGGTCCCCGGCCTCGACGTGTGGACGCACTACCGCTCCGGCAGCGGGCACGCCCAGCTCGGCGGCGACTGGTACGACGTCCTGCAGCCCGCCGAGGACGTCGTCGGGGTCGTCATCGGCGACGTCGTCGGACACGACGTGGAGGCCACCGCCGCCATGGGCCAGGTGCGCTCGGCGGTGCGCTCGTGCGCCGTCGAGCTCGACGACCCCGGCAGCGTGCTGCGGCGCGTGGACGAGGTCGCCTCGGGGCTGGCCGTCACGCGGATGGCGAGCCTGGTGTACGCCACGATGCGCCGCCTCGACGACGGGGAGTGGGAGCTCGCCTGGTCCAGCGCCGGGCACCTGCCGCCGCTGCTGCGCTCGCGCGCCGCCGAGGGCGGGCGCCCGCGGGTGGAGGTGCTCTCGGAGGCCACCGGCACCCTGCTGGGGCTGGGCGACCGGCCCCGCCCCACGCGGGAGCGCTCGCTGGCCCCCGGCGACGTCCTGGTCTTCTACACCGACGGGCTCATCGAGCGCCGCCAGCGGCCGATGCGCGACGGCCTGGGCGCCCTCGTGGGGGCGCTGGAGGCCGCCACCTCCGCCGACGCCGCGGGGATCGGCGCCGAGCTGCTGCGGGCGCTGGGGGAGGCCACCGACGACGACACCGCCGTCGTCGTCGTGCGGGTCCCCGCGCCCGTCGCCGGGGAGGGCGGCGAGCGCTCCCGCAGCCACCGCCGGCGCCGCTGGCAGCTGCCGTCGGAGCCCTCCTCCATCGGCAAGGCCCGCCACGCCACCCTGCGCGCCTGCGCCGTGTGGCGCCTGGCGTGCGCACCGCAGGCGGAGATCGTCGTCTCCGAGCTCGTCGCCAACGCCGTCCTGCACGGCTGGGGGCAGGTGGCGCTGCGGCTGTCGGAGACCGGCGGCGGCCTGCGCATCGAGGTGGAGGACGAGAACCCCGAGGGCCCGCGCGTCGTGGCGCCGCGCGCCGACGGCGGCGGCGGGCACGGCATGCGCGTCGTGCAGCAGCTGGGGCGGTGGGGCTGGCGGCGGACGCCGCGCGGCAAGCTCGTGTGGGTGGAGCTAGCGTCACCCGCGAAGCCCGACGACCCGCCCGCCCCGCCCCCGGCGGAGCCCGACGACCCGCGAGAGGACCCCCGGTGACCGCGCACACCCACGGCAACCTGCTCCCCGGACCGGCCCCCACCCACCTGCCCGCCGACCCGGCCGTCACCGACGCGGTCGCCGCCGGCACCGACCCCGAGGACCTGGCGGCGGCGCACCCGGCGTCCTCGCTGGCCTGGGCGCTGCTCGCCGAGCGGGCCCTGGCGGAGGAGGAGGCCGTCACCGCCTACGCCTTCGCCCGCACCGGCTACCACCGCGGCCTCGACGCGCTGCGCCGCTCCGGCTGGAAGGGCCACGGCCCCGTGCCGTGGTCGCACGAGCCCAACCGCGGCTTCCTGCGGGCGCTGGCCGCCCTCGGGCACGCCGCGGCCGCGATCCGCGAGGAGGACGAGGCCGAGCGCTGCCGCACCTTCCTCGCCGACTGCGACCCGGAGGCCGCTCGCGTCCTCGGCCTCGCCTGATGGCCGCCACCGGCGTCGTCGTCGTGGGCGCCGGCGTGTCCGGGACGGCCTGCGCCCGCGAGCTGGACGCGGCGGGCGTCCCGGTGCGCCTGCTGGACCGCGGTCGCGCGCCCGGCGGCCGGATGGCCTCCCGGCGGCTGCCGGTGCCCGGCGCCGACGGCGTGCGGCCCGTCGACATCGGCGCGTCGTACTTCACCGCCTCCGGGGAGGAGTTCGGCGCCGTCGTGGCGGGCTGGCGCGCGCGGGGCCTGGCGCGGGAGTGGGCCAGGAGCTTCCACGTCGTCACCGGCACCGCCCGCGCGGGCGCCCGCCTCGGGGGGCCGACGGAGCCCGGGCCGGTGCGCTGGGCGGCGCCGGGCGGGCTGCGCTCCCTCGTGGCGGACCTGCAGGACGGCCTGGACGTGCGGCTGGCCCACGACGTGGAGGCCGTCGACGCCGCCTCCGGCTCCCCGCAGGTGGACGGGGAGCCCGCCGCGGCGGTCGTGCTCGCGATGCCCGACCCGCAGGCGGGGGACCTGCTGCCCGCCGACGTCGCGCAGCGCCTGGACGTCTCCGGCCGCTGGGACTGGCGCCCGTGCATCGCGGTGGCCGCCGGGTGGGCGCAGCGCTGGTGGCCGCCGCTGGACGGGGCGTTCGTCAACGACTCCGACGTGCTGACGTTCCTCGCCGACGACGGCGCCCGCCGCGGGGACGGCGCGCCCGTGCTCGTCGCGCACACCGCCCCGGAGCTGTCGGCGGCCGCCCTGGACGACCCGCCGGCGGTGGTGCCGACCGTGCTGGCCGAGCTGGAGGCGCTGCTGTCGGACGGGCCGGTGGGGGAGCCGGAGTGGGTGCGGGCGCACCGCTGGTCGCTGGCCCAGCCGCTGCGGCAGCACGCCGACTCCCCGTTCGGCTGGGACGAGGCCTCCGGGATCGGGGTCTGCGGCGACGCGTGGGGGCCGGTGTCGCGGGTGGAGGGGGCGTACCTGTCCGGCCGCGCCCTGGGGCGGCACCTGGCGCAGCGCCTGGGCTGACCGGGGTCGTCCCGGGGACGCTCCGCCGGGTGGGCGCCGGCGCAGCGGGTACGCTCTCGCCGGTCCGTCGTGGCGGTCCGCGAGGCCGACGGCGGCCAGCCGCGGGCGCGCGCCGGGCGCGGTGCGCGGAGGCCGCAGCGCCAGCAGCCGGAACAGGAAGCAGGGGATCGAGATGCCCGCGATCGTGCTCGTCGGGGCCCAGTGGGGCGACGAGGGCAAGGGCAAGGCGACCGACGCGCTCGGCGCGCGGGCCGACTACGTCGTGAAGTTCAACGGCGGCAACAACGCCGGGCACACGGTCGTGGTGGGCACCGAGAAGTACGCCCTGCACCTGCTGCCCTCCGGCATCCTCACCGCCGGCGTCACGCCCGTCATCGGCAACGGCGTCGTGGTGGACCTGTCGGTGCTGTTCACCGAGATCGACGGCCTGACCGCCCGGGGGGTGGACTGCTCCAAGCTGCTGGTCTCCGCCAACGCCCACGTCATCGCGCCCTACCACCGCACGATCGACAAGGTCACCGAGCGCTTCCTCGGCAAGCGGCGGATCGGCACCACCGGCCGCGGCATCGGCCCCACCTACGCCGACAAGATCAACCGCGTCGGCATCCGGGTCCAGGACCTCTTCGACGAGAGCATCCTGCGGCAGAAGGTCGAGGGCGCCCTCGACCAGAAGAACCACCTGCTGGTGAAGGTGTACAACCGCCGCGCCATCGGCGTCGACGAGGTCGTCGAGGAGCTGCTGTCCTACGCCGACCGGCTGCGCCCCATGGTCACCGACACCGGCCGCGAGCTCGTCGGGGCGCTGGACCGCGGTGAGATGGTGCTCTTCGAGGCGGGGCAGGCCACCCTGCTGGACATCGACCACGGCACCTACCCGTTCGTGACGTCCTCCAACGCCACCTCCGCCGGCGCCTGCACCGGCAGCGGCGTGCCGCCGAACCGGATCGACCGCATCATCGCCGTCGTCAAGGCGTACACCACGCGCGTGGGCGAGGGCCCCTTCCCCACGGAGCTGCTGGACGCCGACGGGGAGAAGCTGCGCGCCGACGGCGGGGAGTACGGCACGACCACGGGCCGCCCGCGCCGCTGCGGCTGGTACGACGCGCTCATCGCCCGCTACGCCGCGCGCGTCAACGGCGTCACCGACTTCGTCCTCACCAAGCTGGACACCCTCACCGGCTGGGAGCGCATCCCGGTGTGCGTGGCCTACGACGTCGACGGCGTCCGGCACGAGGAGATGCCGATGACGCAGACCGACTTCCACCACGCCAGGCCGGTGTACGAGTTCCTCGACGGCTGGAGCGAGGACATCTCCGCCGCCCGCAGCTGGGAGGACCTGCCCAAGAACGCGCAGCGCTACGTCGAGCGCGTGGAGGAGCTCAGCGGGGCGCGGATCTCCGCGGTCGGCGTCGGCCCCGGCCGCGACCAGACCGTCGTGCGGCACGACCTGCTCGGCGGGTGAGCCCGCAGCTGCGCGCGGCCCCGCTGACCGCGGTCGACCCCGCCGCGCTGTACGCGATCCTGCGGCTGCGGGTGGACGTGTTCGTCGTGGAGCAGGCCTGCGCCTACCCGGAGCTGGACGGGCGCGACCTGGAGCCGGACGCGCTGCAGCTGTGGGCCGAGGAGGACGGCCGGGTCGTCGCCGCGGCGCGGCTGCTGCGCGACCCCGACGGGCGCGCCCGCATCGGCCGGGTCGTCGTGGCACCGCCCGCCCGCGGCTCGGGGCTGGCGGGGCTGCTGCTGCAGCGGGCGCTGGAGCTGGCCGGGGACGTCGACGTGGTGCTCGACGCGCAGAGCCACCTGCAGGCGCTCTACGCCCGGCACGGCTTCGCGGTGGACGGGCCGCCGTTCGTGGAGGACGGGATCGAGCACGTGCCGATGCTGCGCCGCGCCTGAGGCCGGCGCGCCCGCGCGGCGGGGCTGGTCCGGCACGAAGGGCCCGGGCCTGCGACGATCACCGGGTGGGACTGGGTGGCGGGCCGAGCGAGTGGGACGAGTACGAGTGGTTCCGCCTCACCGACCTGCCACCGGCCGGGGAGCGCCGCGGGCGGGCCGCCCCCGAGGAGGAGCCCGCCGAGGACGCGGGGCCGGACCCGGTGGGGGAGGCGCTGCGGGCGCTCGTGCGGGACTACCCGGTGTGGTCCGGGTCGGGGACGACGCGGGTGCTGCTGGTGGACCTGGACAACCTGCGCGCCACCCGCAGCCGGCTGCGGGCCCGGCTCGGGGTGGTGGTGGAGCTGGCCCGGCAGGCCGACCACGTGGCGCTGGCAGGCCAGGCCGGTGCGGTGGCGCGCTCGCGCCCGTGGCTGGCGGAGTTCGCGGATCGGGCGCTGTCCGTCGCCGACGGGGCCGACGTGGCGGACTTCGCGCTGCTGGCCGCCGCGCAGCAGGTCCCCGACCCGGTGGAGGTGCTGGTCGTGAGCAACGACGGGATCTTCGCGGAGCTGGCCGACCGGGGTGAGCTGACGGTGCTCTCGCCGGGCGTCGACGCCCTCAGCGACCGGCTGTACGGGGCGGCGGACCTGCTCGTGGACCTCGCGGCGCTGGAGCGGGAGGCCGCCGCGGTGGTGGCGGCCGGCGCGGCCCGCTGACCGGACCCCGGCGCTCAGGCCCCGGCACTCAGGCCCCGGCGCCGCGGGCCAGGCCGAGGGTGGCGAGCAGGTCCTCGTGCAGCTCGAACCACACGGTGTGGCAGGAGTCGGCGCCGGTCCGGTCCACCCAGGAGACGTCCCCGGCCCGCACCCGCCCCAGCGCTGCGGCGAACCGCGCGTCGTAGCCCCCGAAGCGCGCCAGCAGGGCGCCGAGCCGGGCGGTGAGCCCGGCCAGCTCCGCCCCGAGGTCGGTCAGCTCACCGACGACGCGACCGTCCCACGCCGGGTCGCGGTGGTCGTTGGCGGCGAGCGGGTCGGTCGGGGTGGGCCGCAGCTGCCAGTCGGTGCAGGCCCGCTGCAGCCGCGCGTTGAGCGGCAGGAAGACCCGGTGGACCTCGCGCACCACGCCGGCGCCGGCGCAGGCGTCCAGCTCCGCCGCGAGGCGCCGCTCGCCCTCGGCGCGCCCGGCGTCGGTGAGCGACCAGCCGCCGGTGCCGGCGAACTCGCTGCGGGCGACCCACCCGAACGCCTGCAGGTCCAGCAGCGTCTCGGTGGTGGCGGCCTCGTCCAGCGCGAAGCGGGCGGCGAGGGCGCGGTCGTCGGCGAAGCCCTTGAGCCGGACGGCGTGCAGCACGAGCAGCTCCGGCGGGGAGCCGCGGCTCACGTCGCCACCCCCCCGGTGCGGGTGGTGAGCCGGTCGAAGCGCTGCTGGCAGGCCTGCGCGGAGCCGAGCCCGAGCGCATCGGCCATCCGGGCCCAGGTGAGGCCGCACGCGCGGGCGGTGAACAGCACCGCGGCCTCGACCTGGTCGAGCTCGGCGCGGGCGGCCGGCAGCAGCCGCAGCGCCGCCAGCGCCACCTCGGTGGTCGTCTCGGTGCTCGTCTCGGTGCTCGTCTCGGCGGTCGTCTCGGAGGCGGCCCCGGGGTGGGCGGCCCCGGCGGTCGACCACCACAGCGCGAAGCGGAGCAGGTCGACGTCGGCCGGTGGCGCCGCGCCGGCCTGCCAGGGACGGCGCGGGAGGCCGTCGGCCCCCGCGTCCAGCAGCAGCCGTCTCGCCTCGCGCTCGCGGTGCGCCCGCGCCCGGTCCGCCGCGGCCGTCCCCTCGTTGCCCACCACGTCACGACGGTGCATCATCAACACGTTGTTGTCAACGCTGCGTTGATGAGGTGGGGCGGTGGACGGGGTGGTCCCCCTCGCGGCGGTCCCGGCGCCCGCCGCGGGCGGCAAGGCCGCGGTGCTGGGCGAGCTCGCCCGCGCCGGCTTCCCCGTCCCGGCGGGGTTCGTGGTCCCGCTGGGCACCTACCGCGCCGCGGCCGCCGCGCTGGACCTGCCGGGTCTGCTCGCCGCCCGGGGTCCCGCCGCGGTGGGCGAGCTGCTGCGGACCCGGCCGCTGCCGCCGGTGCTGCTGGCCGGGCTGGCCGCCGCCGAGGAGGTGCGCCGCGACGCGGCGGAGGCGGTGCGGCGGTCGGCGACCGGTGAGGACGGTGCGCTGGCCTCGGCGGCCGGGCAGCACGACACCACCCTGGGCGTGCGCGGCGTCGCGGCCGTCGCCGGCGCGGTGCGCGCGACGTGGGCGTCGCTCT
>NZ_BAABIL010000138.1:0-25212 GCF_039542765.1 Kineococcus glutinatus | reverse complement strand
AGCACCCCGCCGGCGGACAGCGCGTCGGGGTAGCGGCAGCGCACCGCCGCGGCGATCTCCTGCTGCGGCACGTCGGGGGGCAGGAGCAGCAGGTGCATGGCGGCCAGCTCCGCGGCCGTCGGCCCACCGCTGCGCCGCAGCCTCGCCAGGACACCCATGTCAGCTCCTCGTCGCCGTCTCTGTGCGGTGGTGGCAGCTCTCGGGGACCGGGCCCCGCGATCAGACCTCGGTGCGGTGGAAGGACAGGTGCGACCGGCTGGCCGTCGGCCCGCGCTGCCCCTGGTAGCGGGAGGAGTACCCCGGGCTGCCGTAGGGATGCTCCACCGGGCTGGTGAGGCGGAAGAAGCAGAGCTGGCCCACCTTCATGCCCGGCCACAGCTTGATGGGCAGCGTCGCGACGTTGGACAGCTCCAGCGTCACGTGCCCGGAGAAGCCGGCGTCGATGAAGCCGGCCGTGGAGTGGGTGAGCAGCCCGAGGCGGCCCAGGCTGCTCTTGCCCTCCAGGCGCGCGGAGATGTCGTCGGGCAGGGTGACCGCCTCGAACGTGGAGGCCAGCACGAACTCGCCCGGGTGCAGCACGAAGGCCTCGTCGGGCTCGACCCCCACGAGGCGGGTCAGGTCCGGCTGCTCCTCGGCGGGGTCGATGACGGCGTACTTGTGGTTGTCGAAGAGGCGGAACCAGCGGTCCAGGCGCACGTCGACGCTGGAGGGCTGCACCATCGAGGGGTCGAGCGGGTCGAGCACGACGCGCCCGGCCGCCAGCTCGGCCCTGATGTCGCGGTCGGAGAGCAGCACACGATCACGGTACCGGCCCGGGTGCGGCGGGGGGTGGCCCCGCGGGTGGGTCGGCGGGTGGGTCAGCGCCCCCAGGGGTCGCCCGCGCGCCGGACGGGCGCCCGGTCCCGCAGCAGCCGCTCCAGCAGCCCCACGACCTCCGCGGCGGTGTCGTGGGCGGCGAACCGCGCGGCGAGGCCGGTGGCGGCGCGGCGGTACGACGGCTCGGCGAGCACCCGGTCCACGGCCGCACCCACCGCCCGCGCCGGGGGGCGGCCGGTGCGCAGGTCGATGCCGGCACCGCTGCGGGCGACCATCGCGGCGACGAGGGGCTTGTCGAGGTCGGCGCCGGCGACGACGAGGGGGATGCCGTGGCGCAGCGCCGCGACGACGCCGCCCCAGCCGCCGTTGGTGACGACGACGTCGGTGCGCGGCAGCAGCCGGCCGTAGGGCACGCGCGCGGCCACGACGGCGTTCGGGGGCGGGTCGAAGGGCAGCGCGTCGCGGCCGATCACGCCGGTGACGGCGGCGACCGTGACGTCCCGGCCGCCGAGGGCCTCCAGCGCCGGGCGCAGCAGCTGCTGCGGGTCCGTGCCGAAGGTGCCCTGCGTGACGTGCACGACGGGGCGGGGCGCCTCCAGCGCCCGCGCCCAGCCCGGCGGCAGGTCCTCGTCCGCGCCGCCGGGCGGGAACGAGCCCACGAAGTGCACGTGCGCGGGCAGGTCGGAGCGGGGCGCCTCCAGCTCCGCGATCCCGAGGGCGAGGACGAGGTGGGGCGAGATCCACTGCTGCTCCAGGGTCACCGCGCCCGGCTCCAGGCCGACGGCGGCCCGGGTCTCGCGCAGCGCCGTCCGCAGCGGGCGGCTCAGGGCCGCGAAGGCGCCGCGCAGCGCGGTGTCGCGGGCGCGGCCGAGCGGTCCCCGGGCCGGGGCCAGGGGCAGGCCGGGCGGCGGCAGGTCGCGGCTGGGCACGGTCAGCGGCCCCGTGGACACCGACGCCCACGGCACGCCGAGCCGCTCGGAGACCAGCGCCCCACCGGTGCTGAAGCCGTCGGCGACGAGCAGGTCCCAGGGGCGCCGCTGCCACGCCGCGAGCAGGTCGTGCACCTGCCCGGCGCCGGTGCGGACGAAGACGTGCTCCAGGTTGGTGAGCACCCCCAGCGGTCCGCCCCGACCCGTCTGCGGGAACACCGCCCGCAGGTCGCGCTCGTCGAAGTCGGGCGCCCGCTGCCAGGGCACGTGCTCGGCCCCCGCGGCGCGGACCCGGTCGGCGAAGTGCGAGCCGACGTGGACGCGCACCCGGTGGCCGGCCGCCGCGAGCGCCTCGGCGACGTGCAGCAGGGGGACGACGTGCCCGGTGAAGGGCATCGCCGCGATCATCACGTCGGCCACGGCGTCCTCCGGTCGGAGGGTCGGCGCCCGGACGGGCGGGGAGGGGCTTGAGCACCCCACGGGCTCGGCTACAGTAGGTGCGCACGTCCCCGGAGGGCGTCGTGCGGGTGTAGTTCAATGGTAGAACTTCAGCTTCCCAAGCTGATAGCGCGGGTTCGATTCCCGTCACCCGCTCAGGAACGAAGGCCCAGGTCAGCGGCACGATCGCTGAGCCTGGGCCTTTCGCGTCGGCGGGGCCGCAGGGGCCCGGCGCCGCCGCGTCAGCGGACGACGACGACCGGGCAGTGCGCGTGGGCCACCAGGTGCTGGCTGACCGAACCCAGCAGCATCCCCGCGAAGCCGCCGTGACCGCGGGACCCGACCACCAGGAGGTCCGCCTCCCCGGAGCGCTCGATCAGCACCGCGGCCGGGTTGCCCTCCTCCACCGACGTCCGCACGTCCACCGCCGGCGTCCGGGGCGCGAGCGCACCGGTGAACCGGTCGAGGAGGTCCAGCGCCTCCTGCCGCGGCTGGTCGCCGTAGCCCTCGGGGGGGACCGCCCCGTACGGCGGGGTCATGGGCAGCGCCGGAGGGTGCCAGGCGGCCACCGCGGTGAGCGAGGCGCCGTGGTGCGCGGCCTCGTCGTAGGCCCACCGCAGCGCCGCGCGGCTGCTGTCGGACCCGTCCACCCCGACGACGATGTGCTTGATCTCGGACATGGCGCTCCTACCCTTCGGCGGTGCGGGGCACGGCGGTTCCACCCCGGCCGGCCAGGCGGGCCCGGTCGGCGGCCTCGTCCAGGGTGTGCCCGGTCAGGGCCGAGGTCTGGATGACGAGCACGTCGCAGTTGGCCTTCTGCACGATCTCGCCGGGGACGGAGCCGAGCGCCTCGCCCTCCCGCGCGCCGAGGCCGCGGTTGCCCACGACGATCAGGCTGGCGGGGTTCTGGCCCGCCACCCGCAGCAGCGCTTCGGCGGGTGCGCCGGCGACGGCGACCTGTTCGACGTCGCGGACCCGGCTGGAGGTGATCTCCTGCACCGACCTGCGCAGGGCCGCCCTCGCCGCGTCCTCGCCGTGCAGCAGGGTGCGGCCGTCCTCCTGCTGCTGTTGCCGGGCGCCGCCGTCGGGGTCGAACGCGCTGACCACGACGATCCTGGCCTCGGCGGCCGCGGCGACCTCGTGCGCCCTCGCGACGGCGTACAGGGCGGAGGGTGAGCCGTCGGAGCCGACGACGACGCGGTCGTAGACCGTGATCTCGCGGTGCGCGCCGAGCGGCATGACCGACGACTCCTCGTCGACCTTGGGCGGGTTGACCCACAGGATGGCGACGGCGGCGCAACCGAGCAGCACGCCGGCGAGCAGGATCGCGCTGGTCCCGTGGCTGCCGAGCAGGTTCTCGAAGATCCAGCCGAAGGTGAGCGTCTGGAGCAGCATCGGGACCACGATCATCATGTTCAGGATCCCCATGTACACGCCGGTGCGTTCCCGGGGGACCATGCTGGCCACCATCAGGTACGGGACGCCGACCATGCTGGCCCAGCAGATGCCGAGGCCGATCATGGCGACGAGCGTCAGCCCCTGGGTGTCGATCGTCGACAGCCAGGCCAGGGAGAGGGCGGCCAGCGCCAGGGTGCCGGCGTGCACCTTCTTGCCGCCGAATCGGCGGCACAGCGGCAGCAGGAACATGGCGGAGATCATCGTGACGAAGTTGTAGCCGCCGTTCATCAGGCCGCTCCAGCCGGCCGCCTCCTCGTACAGGGGGGTGTCCGGGGTCGTGTTCCACACCGATTCGGCGACGCTGACGCTCACGAACTGCCAGTAGATGAACATGGCGTACCACTGGAACAAGAACGCCAGGCCGATCTTGTGCATGCCGATCGGCATCACCTTCACGGCCTCGGCGATCTCGGCGATGGTGGCGACGGGCCCCTTGGACTGCGATTTGATGTGCGTCAGTTCCTCGGGGGTCGGTTCGACCTCCTTGGTCCTCACCATGGCGAGACCGACCGTGACCAGGGCGCAGACGACCCCGAGCCAGAAACAGACGAAGACCCAGTAGGGCACGTTGGCGCCGGTGGCCCCCGTCACCAGTTTCTGCATCACGTACAGCGACACGTTCGCCAGCACCGCCCCGGCGCCGGTGAACATGCTCTGGATCAGGAATCCCTTGGGGATCTGCAGCTTGCGCAACCGGTCGGAGATGAGCGCCCGGTACGGCTCCATCGCGGAGTTGTTGCCGGCATCCACCAGCCAGAGGCAGAGCACGGCCATCCACAGGGCGGAGACGAGCGGGAAGAGGAACAGGATGAGGACCATGAGCAGGCTGCCGCCGAGGACGTACGGCTTCCGCTTCCCCCACCTCGGGCTCCACGTCTTGTCGCTCATGGCCCCGATGAACGGCTGGATCAGCAGGCCGGTGATCGGACCGGCGATGTTGAGGATCGGCAGGCTGTGCGCATCCGCCCCCAGCAGCAGGAACAGCGGGTTCACCGCGGTCTGGGTGAGCCCGAAGCTGAACTGCACGCCGAAGAACCCGAGGTTCATCCAGGCGATGTTTCCGGTCGTCATCAACGGCCGGCGCCTGTCCTCCGCGTCGATCCCGGCGACTTCCACGTTGGTTGCCATCGAGATCGCTCCTTTGCGATGACACGGACGGCCACGCCTGTCGCTCCTGGCGCGCGCCCGGGGCTGCCTGCTCGACGTCGCGACCTGCGTCCGGCACCGTTGCCGACCGTCGGCGGATCTGCGACCGACCGACGTCGCCTCGTCGGGAGTCTTCTCGTCCCGCTTCCGACTTGTCAACAGCTGGGAGAAGCGGACGTCTCTGCCGGAGAGCGTTTCACGTGTGGTGCGGGGTGGTTTCGAGCGGCGGGAGCGCACCGCTCGGAAACGCCGCGGCCCGTCACCGGGTGAAACGTGTGCGGCGACCGGGTGACGCGGCCGCGGCGCGGCCCGGACGCGCCCGGGCCGCGCCGATGCTGGTCCGGAGCACCGCCCCACCCTCGGCGCGGCGGTGGTGGGCACCGGGACGACGTGGAGGTACGCGGTGAGTTCGGGCACCGAGCCCAGGAGCCGGGTCGGCGACATCCCCCGCTCGCCCACCGGCCGGGTTCCGCAGTGGGTGATGGACGAGGCCACCGGCCGCGCGAGCACCCCTCCCCCCTGGCGGGGCCCGACCGGCCCGGCTCCGGCCCGGCGCGGCAGCCGGTGGCGGGGCGCGGGGCTCGCGGCCGCGGTCGTCGCCGTCCTGGGGGTCAGCGCGTGGGCCCAGTTCAGCGGCGCCCTGCAGGGCACCTCCCTGGTGTACGCCGGCCGGTCCGCGGACGTCCCGACCCCCGGTCAGGAGTCCGAGGACGCCCCGCTGGGCCAGCCGGCCCCCCTGGTGCAGCACAGCGACGCCTGGCGCCCGATGCGCACCCAGGCGGACGGCACCACGCCGGTCCGCTGGGACCCCTGCCGGCCGATCCACTACGTGACCCGGACCGCCGGGGCCCCCGCCGGTGGGCAGGAACTCCTGCAGGAGGCCCTGCAGCGCGTCAGCGAGGCCACCGGGCTGCGCTTCGTCGACGACGGCAGCACCGACGAGGGTCCCTCCCCGCAGCGCGCGTCGTTCCAGCCCGACCGCTACGGCGACCGGTGGGCGCCGGTGCTCATCACCTGGGTGAGCGCCGACGAGGTGCCCGACATCGCCGCCAGCGTCGTCGGTCAGGCGGGTCCGGCGGGGGTCACCACGCCGGAGGGGGAGGACGTGTACGTCTCCGGCACCGTGGAGCTCGACGCGGGCGAGGTGACCCAGGCGCTCGCCCACCCCGGCGGCGACGCGTTCGTCCGGCTGGTGCTCGAGCACGAGCTGGCCCACCTCGTCGGCCTCGCCCACGTCAACGACCCCACCGAGCTGATGTACCCCGTGGCGGGCGCGCAGGGCGGCTTCGGCCCCGGCGACCTCACCGGGCTCGCCGCCCTCGGCACCGGTGGGTGCATCCCCGAGGTCTGACGCGGCACGGCCGCCGGTGAGGCCCCACCGGCACCGGGTCGGCCGCTCAGGGCAGCGGGTCGGCCGTCCCGCTCACGGTGACCCCGCCCGTCGCGGGGACGTCGGCGACCAGCACGCTCGGCCGCCCGACGTGCCGCCCCTGGTGCACGACGACGCGGGCCGGGGCCTCGACCGCCCCGATCTCGCGCAGGTACGCCGCCAGCGCCGCGGCCGCCGCTCCCGTGGCGGGGTCCTCGGTGATGTCGCCGACCGGGAAGAGGTTGCGGGCCTCGACGACGGTGGCGCCGGGCACCGACGGATCGGCTCCCCGCGCGTGGACGACGGTGACGGTGCCCGCCCACCCCTGCTCGTCCATCAGGGCGCGCACCGCACCCGGCTCGAACGTGAACCCGTCGAAGACGGCCTGGTCGCGGAGCGCGAGGACCGGGTGCCAGTTCCCCGCGAACGCCTCCCGCAGCGGCCAGCGCTCGTCGAGGTCGCCGCGCCCGACGCCCAGCAGTTCCAGCAGGCGCGCGGCCGCCGCGGCGTCGAGGTCGCGCACCGCGGGTTCCACGCTGGTGAACGACGCCACCACGCGTCCCCGCCCACCGACCGCGGTGTCGATCACGACGGGGCCGACGGCGGTGTCCACGACGAAGGCGCCCGCGCCACGACGTTGCGCCAGCACGACGGCCGTCGCGATGGTCGCGTGCCCGCAGAACGGCACCTCACCCGCGGGCGAGAAGTACCGGACCCGGACGCGGCGCCCGTCACCGCCGACCGCCGGGTCGACGACGAACGCGGTCTCGGAGTAGCCCACCTCCGCCGCCAGCTCCTGCATCCGCGCCGCGGACAGGCTTCTCGCGTCGAGCACGACGCCCGCGGGGTTCCCCCCGTGCGGCTCCGCCGCGAACGACGACAGGCGCAACACCTCGACCGCACCTGCACCGGCGTCCTGGCCGGCGGGGCCGGGCACGGTGGTCGCGGGCGCGTCGGCGGTGGTCCTCAAGTCGTCCACCGCGCCATCGTGTCCCGCCGGTGCGGTGCGGTGAAGGGCCATCCGGTCGCCTTTGGCCTGCTACTACCCGGCCGGCCGGCGCCCACCGGTAGGCGCGGACGTTCCCGCTGGGGCACCTGGGTCAGCAGCCGGTCGAGCGGGTCGACGGCTCACAGGTGGTACCGGCTCAGGGCCTCCACGAGCGCCTCCGCCCGTGAGACCGACGCCCTCGCGACGGCGTCGGTGCAATAGCCGCCGTACTGGATGGCCGTCTCGTCCGCCAGCAGCCGCTGCAGCTTCGTCGCGAGCTCGTCCGCGCCGTGCACCCGCTTGAGCAGCGCGGTCGCCGTGCGGTGGTCCTGCTCGCTGGAGCACTCACCGAGGGCGCTGCCGCAGATCGCGTCCGTAGCCGCGATGCCGGAGAGCACGGCGTTCGACGCCGCGACCTGCGCCATCTCCGACGGGCCGGGCTCGGCGGTCGCGACGTCCAGGCGCTCGCGGGCGACGACGAGGTGCTCCCGCGCGGTGGCGGCCCGCTGCCTGCAGTCGGTGCTGCTCATGGGCCGCGTCCTGAAGGCCTTGGGCACGGGTCAGCTCCCCTCGGGGACGGGCAGCAGGTCGGGTCCGTGGACGGTGCGCGCATCGACGCGCCAGGACCGCACCAGCGCGTCGTCGCGGGAAACCATCTCGTCCCGCTGGCCGGTGGTCAGGAGGAGGGTGTTGACCGGGTTGCCCGTGAAGAGGGTGATGCGTTCCGACAGGTGCTCGCTCAACGCTTCCCCCGACTCGGCGGGGACACCGTCCGGGATGACCAGCACGAGGTCCACGTCGCTCTCCGCGTCGGCCGTCCCGCGGGCCGTCGACCCGAACAGGGCGCACGTCACGCGCTCACCCCACCCCACGTCCGGGGCCTCGTGAGCGGTGACGTCGTGGATCAGCCGACCGATCTCGGCGTCCAGCCGAGCCCGGAAGCCGTTCGCGAAGTCGACGGCGGCCTGGATCGCCGGCCAGGCCGCGTGGTCGCGGTTGGCCCGGTACTCGTACTGCCTGCCGACCCGGTCCTGGAGGACGGTGCCGACGTCGACGAGCCGCTGCAGGGCCACGCGGACCCCGGGTCCGCTGCCCCGCGCTGCGAGGCGGGCGATCGTCGACGCGGTCATGGGTCGTGTCGTGCCGGCGAGGACGCGCAGGACCTGACCTTCGAGGGTGGGGATCACCGCGCTCACGGGGTCGCTCAGATCCACGCCGCCACCTGCACTCTTAAAAAGTAGCAGGTCTTCTACAATTTAAGAGGATCCGGCCGGTGCGGGCGGGGCGCCGGAGCGGTGCGGGGCAGGCCGACGACGGCGGCGAGGGCGGCCAGCGCCATCAGCACCGCGGCGACGGCGTAGCTGCCGCCGACGGCGGCGGCCAGTTCCGGGGCCAGGGCGGCGCGGGCGGCGGGGTCGAGGGCGAGCATCCCGGCCAGCCCGCCCTCGCCGGCGGCGGCGAGGGCGGGGACGCGGGCCGAGACGAGCACGGTGAGGGTGGTCGCGACGACGGCGACCCCGATCGCGCTGGCGCCCTGCTGCAGCAGCGACAGGAGGGTGGTGCCGCGGGGCGTGTCGGCGCCCTCCAGGTCCCGCACGGCGACGGTCATCGTGGGCATCAGGGTGGCCCCCGACCCGATCCCGAGCACCACGGCCGCCGCGACGACGAGCGGGTACCCCGCGTCGGCGGTGGTGGTGGCCAGCAGCGCGAGGGAGCCGAGCAGGCCGAGGGTGACGCCCGTCAGCACGATCCGCCGCGGCGGGACCCGGTCGACGAGGCGGGTGGCGACCTGCAGCGTCAGCCCCACGGCGAGGGCCATCGGGATGGTGAGGGTCCCGGCGAGCAGCGCCGGGTCGCCGCGGACGCCCTGCACGAAGACCGGCAGGACCGCCAACGACCCGAAGTACGCCGCCCCGAAACACACCAGCACGACCAGCCCCGCGGCGAGCGGCCGGTGGCGCAGCAGCCGCAGGTCGACCAGCGGGGCCGGGACGCGCAGGGCGCGGACGGCGGACGCGGCCACGAGCAGCACCCCGGCGCCGAGCGCGGTTCCCGCGGTCCAGGTCAGCGAGCCGGTCTCGCCGATCCGGCTGCAGCCCAGCACGACGAGGACGGCACCACCGGACAGCAGGCCGAGGCCGGGCCAGTCGACCGGGGCCCGGTCGGTGGGGGGCTGGGCCGGCAGCAGCCGGGCGCACAGCAGCACGGCGGCGACGCCGATGGGGGCGTTGACGAGGAACACCCACCGCCAGGAGGCGTCGTCGACGAGCCAGCCCGCCAGGGGCGGGCCGAGCACGGGGCCGATCACCACGGGCAGGCCGAGCAGGCTCATCAGCCGACCGCGGGCCTCGCGGGGCACCGCGCGCAGGCCGATGGCCGATCCGACCGGGTTCAGCAGCCCACCGCCGAGGCCCTGCAGGACCCGGAACGCGGTCAGGGACGCCGCGTCCCAGGCCAGGCCGGCCAGGACGGAGGCGAGCGTGAACACGGCCAGCGCGGTGACGTAGACGCGGCGGGCGCCGTACCGGTTCGCCGCCCAGCCGGCGAGCGGGATGACCGCGACGACACCGAGCAGGTAGGCGGTGGTGACCCACTGCACGGCGGGCAGCGTGGAGTCCAGGTCGGCGACGATCGCGGGCACCGCGACGAGGGCGACGGTGGTGTCGATCGTCACCATCAGCCCGCCGAGGGCGAGCACCAGTCCGATGACGCGTGCGCGGGGGTCCATGACGTGCCTGCCGTCGCGGTCAGCGGTGGTAGGGGCGGTCGCGGCGGGCCTCGCGCAGCACCCCGGCCCACCACGCCAGTTCCCCGAGGGCCTGGTCGAGGGCCTCGTCGACCCCCGGCGGGGGCGTGAAGGCGCCGGCGTCGAGGTCGTTCCACGGCGCGCGCAGCCCGACGCAGCGGCGGGTGGTGACGACGTGCAGTTCGGCGAGGACCCCGCGCAGGTGCTCGGTGGCCGCCAGCCCGCCCTGGACGCCGTAGGACAGCACGGTCGCGGGCTTGAACATCCACTCGCGGTAGTGCCAGTCGATGGCCCGCTTCAGGCCGGCCGGATAGCTGTGGTTGTACTCGGGGGTGACGAACAGGTAGCCGTCGGCGCGTTCGACGCGGTCGGCGATCGGTGAGCGGGGACCTCCACCGGGTTGCAGCAGCGCGTCGTCCGGCAGCGGCGAGTCGGCCAGGTCGATCAGGTCGATCCCGGCGCCGGTGCTCATGGCGCGCCCGGCGGCCCAGTCCGCGAGCACGCGGCCGAGGCGTTCGGCGCGGACGCTCCCGACGATGACCGCGATCCGCAGCGGCTCGGAGGCCGGGGCGCCGGCGACGGCGGTGGAGGCGGCGGGGACGGGAACGGTGGTGGTGGTCGGGGTGGTCATGACGACCACGCTGGGCGTTCGACATATGTTGAGGTCAAGGCGTTGAAGTCAGAATGCCGGGGCGCGCATGCTGGTCGCCGTGAGCGTCGACGCGCAGGTTCCGCCCGGGTTCACCCTCACCGTCGGCGACGTCGCCGCGATCGCCGGCGTCGCCCCCTCGGCGGTGCGGTTCTACGAGCAGCACGGCCTGATCACCGCCCACCGCACCGCGGGCGACCAGCGGCGCTTCGACGACGTCGCCGCGTGCCGGATCAAGGTCGCCAAGGTCGCCCAGCGCGTCGGGCTGACCGTCCGGGAGATCACCGACGTCTTCGCCGACCTGCCCGCGGACCCCGCACCCGAGGACTGGGCCCGCCTCGCCGACGTCCTCGTCGCCGAGGCGGAGGCCCGCACCGCGGCGCTGCGCAGCTACCTCGACGAGATCCGCTCGGCCGGCCGGCTGTGCGAGGTGGACGGCCGGCTCGGCGGGAACCCGGGCCGCTGACCGGGTGCCCGGGACCCCGGCCGGAACCCCGACCGGGGTCGGCGGCACGTCCGCCCGCCGTCACACCACCGCGCGGCGCCCGCCCGCGGGGATCGTGGGCAGCAGCAACCGGCTGGGGCGCCGGACGTCGTGGAAGACGGTCTGCCCGGCCACCACGAAGTCCGCCGCCGTCGCCGTCACGGGATCGACCATCCGCTGGGGGTTGCGGTCGAAACGCGGGTGGTTGGAGCTGGCGACCTGCAGGCGGATGCGGTGCCCTGCCCGGAAGACGTGGCTGGTGCTGCCCAGGACGACCTCGAAGCGCTCCGGGCGCCCCGGCTGCAGGGGCAGCGGTGCGCCCCCCCGGCGGTACCGGGCGCGCAGCAGGCCGTCGACGATGCCGGTGGACGTGCCGTCCGGGGCGACGTCGGTCAACCGCGCCGCCCAGTCGCAGTCGGTGGCCGTGGACGCCGCCCACAGCTCCAGGACCACCCGACCCGTGACCTCGAGGTCCTGGTCGAGGGGTTCGCCGGTGTACACCAGCACGTCGGGGCGGGCCTCGACCCGGTCCTGCGCCCGCTGGCCGGAGTTTCGGGCCACCAGCAGACCGGGCAGGAACGTGGCACCACCGGCGGTGGGGACGGGGTCGCGCGGGTCGGAGACGTAGCGGTCGGCGGCTTCCTCGCCCCCCGGCGCGCCGGGGGTGAGCCCGCCGCCCCCGCGCAGGTGCAGGGCCGCCTGCCGGGTGCCGGGCACCGGCCAGTCGGCCGCCTCCCGCCAGGTGTCGGAGCCGGTGGCGAAGTAGCGCACCCGCGGCATGTCCGGCGGGCGGCCCTCCAGCACCGCCCGGAAGAACTCCAGCTGCACGCCGGTGAGGTCCAGGGCCGCCGAGGCCGCCCCGTACCCCAGCCAGCGCTCCCCCTGCCAGTCGCTGGTGTTGCCGTGCGACCAGGGACCCAGCACGAGGTGCTGCCCCTCCGCCGCGGCACCGGCGCGCAGCGCCTGGTAGGCGGCCAGCGACCCCTCGCAGAAGATGTCGGCGGTGCCGGCGATGTGCAGGGCGGGCACGGCGATCCGCGCGGCGCGCTGCGCGGGGTCGAACGACGCCCACCAGTCGTCCCCCGGCGGGTGGCGCAGCCAGTCGCCGAGGTAGGGGGCCAGCCGCTCCAGGCGCGGGGTGAGCACCGGCAGGCGCGACATGGCGGCCAGCGGATCCACCCGCAGCTCGGCCAGCAGGGCCGCGGCGTCGGCGCGGTCCGCGGCCGGGAGGCGCTCCACGTCCGGGGGCGCCAGCGACTCGAGGACCCACAGCAGCACGAAACCCAGCTGCAGCGCACCCCCCTGGTAGGTCCACGGCTCGCGCAGGCCCAGGCTGGTCAGCTGCGGCGCCAGGGCGTGCAGCCCCTCGGGGGCCGCGCTCGCCGCCAGGAGCTGGGTGGCGCCGATGTATGACGCGCCGTACATCGCGACCCGCCCGTCGCTCCAGGGCTGCCGCCGGATCCAGGCGATGGTGTCGGCCCCGTCGCCGGCCTCGTGGCGGAACGGGTCGAACGCACCCGCGGAGCGGTAGCGGCCCCGGGTGTCCTGCACGACCACCGCGAAACCGGCCTCCAGCGCGCGCAGGACCTCCATGCCGATGACGTGCTGGGACATGAAGGAGGAGGACTTGTCGTAGGGCGTCCGCTGCAGCAGCACCGGCCACCCGCCCCGCGGGGGCCGGCCCCCCGGCAGCCAGACGTCGGTGGCCAGCGCGGTCCCGTCGCCCGCGGGGACGGGGACGTCCCGCAGCACCTGGACGGGGTTCGTCGTCGGGGCCGGCCCGCAGTTCGCGGCCTGGCCCAGCGGTTCGGTGCTCATGCGCTGCGGAACACCTTCTGCCGCAGCCGGTCGAACGCGACGGCGATGATCAGCAGGCTGCCGGTGGCGACCTGCTGCCAGGCGGAGTCGACGTTCATCAGGGTCAGGCCGTTGCTGAGCACCCCGACGATGAGCAGGCCGATGACGGTGCCGAGCATGCCACCGACACCACCGCTGAGGCTGACGCCGCCGAGGATCACGGCGGTCACGGCGGCCAGTTCCAGGCCCGTGCCGGTCGTGCCGGACGTGGAGCCCAGCTGCGAGGTGGACAGCAGGCCGGCGACCGCGATGCACGCCCCGGAGATCGTGAACGCCGCGAAGAGCTTCCGGCTGACGCGGATGCCGACCAGGCGGGCGGCGACGGGGTTGGCGCCGATCGCGTACATCGAGCGGCCGAAGACGGTGAAGCGCAGCAGGGCGGCGACCAGGACCGCGACGACCAGGAAGACCAGGGCCGGGACGGGGACGTCGAGGAACGGGCGCTGGATGGCGAAGTCGAACCCCTGGACGGGGATGTTCTGCCCACCGCCGATGACGAGGGTCAGACCGCGGAAGACCGCCAGGGTGCCCAGGGTGGTGATGAGGGCGTTGATCCCGACCACCGTGACGAGGAAACCGTTGAGCAGGCCGATGCCGATGCCGGTGGCCACCGCCAGCACGACGGCCAGCGGCAGGCCGACCGCGGGCGCGGCCAGCACCAGCACCAGGCCGACGAAGGCGACCCCGGAGCCGACGGACAGGTCGAACTGGCCGGCGATGAGCAGCACGGTGGCACCGGCCGCCAGCACGCCCGTGATGGCCAGGGCGGTGAGGATGTTGACCCAGTTCGCCCAGTTGAGGAAGAACGGTGACCGCACCGAGAAGAACACGACCTCCGCCGCCAGGAAGACGAGCAGCGCCGCGCTGGTCGGGATGGACACCTGCCTGCGCGCCCGGGCCGGCGCGGGGGCCGGCGCCGGGGGTGCGGCCGCGGTGGGGATGGACGTCTCAGGCATGGACAGCACCTCCGGCTGCGCGGGTGAGGGTTTGGGTGGTCACGCCGTCGCCGGCCACGCGGGCGACGACGCGGCCGCGGACCATGACGAGCGCGGTGTCGCAGACGGCGACCACGTCCTCGTAGTCGGAGCTGGCGACGACGACGGCGCTGCCGCCGTCGGCCAGGTCCCGCACGGCGCGGTAGATCTCGTGGCGCGCGCCGACGTCGACGCCGCGGGTCGGTTCGACGAGCACGAGGACCTTCGACCCGGCCTCCAGCCAGCGGCCGAGGAGGACCTTCTGCTGGTTGCCGCCCGACAGCGTCGCGATGCCCTGCTCGGGGTCGTTGCGGGAGCGGACCGCCAGCACGTCGTGCCAGCGGCGGTACGCGCGCGACTCCGGGCCGCGGGTGATGAGGCCGCCGCGGGACAACCGGCGCCACGTCGGCGCGACCAGGTTCTCGGCGACCGAGCGCGGACCGAGGAGCGCCTGCCCCTTGCGGTCCGGCGGCAGGTAGCCGATGCCGGCGGTGATGGCCTCGGCCGCGCTCCGCAGGCGCACCGGCCGCCCGTCGACCTCGATGCCGCCGGCGCGCAGGCGCCGTTCGCCGATGAGGGCCTCCGCGACCTCGGGGACACCGGAGCCGATCTTGCCGTAGAGCCCGAGCACCTCCCCGGCCCGCACCGGGAAGGAGACGTCGGTGAACGCGTCGGTGGTGGCGGCGGTGACCGACAGGCGCACGCCGCCGGGGGCGGCGCCGGCGCGGAAGCGCTCGGTGGCGACGGAGCGGCCGACCATCGCCTCCACGACCCGGGCGGTCGTCACCTCGGCGACGGGGGCGTCCAGGGAGACGACGCCGTCGCGCAGGACGCACACCTGGTCGGCGATGCGGAACACCTCGTCGAGGCGGTGCGTGATGTACAGGACGGTCACGCCCCTGGCGCGCAGCCCCTCGATGACGGCGAACAGGCGCCGGGCCTCGGCGTCGGACAGCGCGGCGGTGGGCTCGTCGAAGACGACGCAGCGGCTCTCGCCCACCAGGGCCCGCGCGATCTCGACGATCTGCCGCTCCCCCAGGCGCAGCGAGCCGACGGTGCGCCCGGGGTCGATGTCGCTGCGCAGCAGGTCGAGCACCTCCCGCGCGCGCTGGTGCAGCGCCCGCCGGGAGACGATGCCCGCCCGGTGCGGCCAGTCGCCCAGGCTGACGTTCTCCGCGACGCTCAGCGTCGGGGCGTCGGCGATCTCCTGGGAGATGAGGCGGATCCCGAGGCCGCGCGCGGCGGCGACGTCCCTGACGGCGACGGGGGCGCCGTCGAGGACGATCTGCCCGGCGTCGGGCTGGTGGTCGCCGGCGAGGACGCGGACGAAGGTGGACTTGCCGGCGCCGTTCTCGCCGAGGAGGGCGACCACCTTCCCCGGGGGCAGGTCGAGGTCGATCCCGTGCAGGACCTCGACGGGCCCGAAGGACTTGCGCAGGCCCCGGACGCTGATGGTCATGGTCCGGCCTCAGCAGGCGAAGTCGGGGTAGTGCTGCTCGACGTTGTCCCTGGTCACCCACTCGTGCGGCACGAGCAGCTGGGCCGGCACCTGCTCGCCCTTGACGGCGCGGATCAGGTTGGGGACCAGCAGCTCGCCGTAGCGCTCCGGGAAGTACGCGGTGCTGCCCACGTAGTGCGGGGCGTCGTAGATGGTGCAGTTGGCCGGGTCGAAGTTCTGCACGCCCAGGTAGAGGCTGTCGGTGCGGTTCTGCGACCGCGCCGCGGCCAGCGCGGCGACGATCACGTCCTCGTTGATGCCGACGGTGATGACCTTCTCGGCGCCCGGCAGCGCGGTGAGGGTGTCGGTCATCTGCCGCTGCGCCGCGTCGGCCTGGCCACCCGCGCCGGTGTCGATCGTGCGCAGGTCGTGGATGGGCCCGCACACGCTCTCGAAACCGGAGCGGATGCCCCCCATGCGCTGCTCGTTGACCTCACCGACCGCCGTGGACTCCAGCGAGACGAACGCGTCGTACTCGCAGCCCTCCTCGTCGCGGAAGTACTCACCGAGGTGGAAACCCAGCACCTCGCCGGCGTAGGTGTTGGCGGCGCCCACGAAGGCGGTCTGGCAGGGCTGCTGCTCGATGTCGACGGCCATGACCGGGACCTGCGGCCCGGCGTCGCAGATGCTCGCCGCGGCGTTCGCGTCGGCCTGGAAGGTGATGAGCCCGTCCACCTGCTGGGTCGCGAACTGCCTCGCGCAGTCCAGCGCCCTGGAGGCGTCGAGCTTGGAGTCGCAGGTGACGAGCTCCACCCCGGCGATCTCCGCCTGCTCCTCCACGCTCCGCTGCACCGCCTGCGGGAAGGGGGCCGACAGGGCCAGCTGCGTGAAACCGATGGTGAGCCCCGCGCCGCTGCCGGGCTGGGCCGGTTCGAACGCCGCCACCCCCGGCGGCGGCGTGGGCGGCTGGGCGTCGGCGTTGCCGGCACCGGCGGTGGCGGCCGCCGCCCCGGTCCCGGTGGCCGGCTGCGAACAGGCGGCCAGCGAGGCGGTCACCGCGAGGGCGAGGAGCGCTCGCGCAGCACGCGACGTCGTGGGCATGGGGTCCTCCTGGGCCCGGCTGCTCTGCCGGCTCGAGGTGACCTCACCCGGGCGGCGGGCCTGCGGGCGAGGTACCGGCGACGTCGCCGGCGCGACCACGGTGGTGGATGCGCGCGGGCCGCGGCACCCGACACCCGTAGGGATCGTCCCGACGGGTGTCGGCCCCCGCCACCGGCACCGTCGCGCAGAATGGGCGCCGTGCGAGGCCCGACGGGAGTGCCGGCAGCCGGCGCGGGCGCGGCCGTGGCCACGGCCGGGCCCGGTCCGGTCGTCGGCCCGGCGCCGGCGCTGGACGCCGAGCTGGCCGCGGGGCTGGCCGTCCTGCAGGGCGGCCGGCACGTCACCGTCACCCCGGAGCTGATCCCCGCGCTGCGGCAGAGCCACCTGGCGCTGCGCGCCGCGGACGAGGAGGCCCTCCGCCGCGGCGGGGCGTACGCCGTCGAGGACCGCACCGTGCCCGGGCCGGCCGGGGAACCGGACGTCACCGTGCTCGTGTGCTCGCCCGCGGTCCTGCGGGCACCGGCACCGGCCGTCTACTACGTGCACGACGGCGGCATGATCGCCGGCGACCGGCGCTCGGGCATGACCGGCGTCCTGGACCTGGCCGAGCCGCACGGCATGGTCGTGGTCTCCGTGGAGCACCGCCTGGCGCCCGAGCACCCCGACCCGGCACCGGTGGAGGACTGCTACGCCGGGCTGGTCTGGACCGCCGACCACGCCGACGAGCTCGGCATCGACCCCGACCGCATCCTCCTCATGGGCGTCAGCGCCGGCGGCGGGCTGGCCGCGGGGGTCGCGCTGCTGGCGCGCGACCGGGGCGGCCCGCAGCCGTGGGCGCAGCTGCTGGGCTGCCCGATGCTCGACGACCGCAACGACACCGTCTCCAGCCTGCAGATGCGGGGCGTGGGGGTGTGGGACCACGGCTCCAACCACACCGGCTGGCAGGCGCTGCTGGGTGAGCGCCGCGGGGGACCGGACGTGTCGCCGTACGCGGCGCCCGCGCGGGCGACCGACCTGTCCGGGCTGCCACCGGCGTTCATCGACGTGGGGTCGGTGGAGACGTTCCGCGACGAGGCCGTGCAGTACGCCAGCCGGCTGTGGCAGGCCGGCGGCCAGGCCGAGCTGCACGTGTGGCCCGGCGGGTTCCACGCGTTCGACTCCACCATGCCGCAGGCGGCGCTGTCGCAGGCCATGACGCGGGCGCGGGCGGACTGGGTGCGGCGGCTGGTGACCGCGTGAGCACCCCGCCGCGCGGCGCCCCGGACGCCGTGCGCCGGTGACCGCGGGCGCTCAGGTCCCGGTGGTCCCGGCCCCCGGCGCCGTGCCGTTGCGGTGCAACCGCCGCAGCAGCAGGGCGACGTGCACGCGCACGCCGCCCGCGCCCTCGCGCAGCGGCCAGCCGAGCAGGCGTTCGAGGTGGCACGCCCGTTCGTGCACCGTGGAGTGGTGCACCCCGAGGGCGGCGGCCGCCGCCCGCAGGCTGGTGCTGGTGGCCAGGGCGTCCAGGGTCGCCAGCGCCCACGGTGCCGCCGCCGCCACCCGCTCGATCGCGAGCACGTCGGCGACGGGTTCCGGTCGGGCGTCGACGGCGTGCGCCAGGAGCAGCAGGCCGCCCAGGTCCTCGGCGCGGACCACCCTCGGCCCGGGGTCCGCAGGCGTGCCCTCGGCGGTGAAGCGCGCGGCGGTGCGGGCCACCACGACGGTGGAGGCCAGGTCGCGCGGCGGTACCGCGGGCCCCACGCCCGCGCGTCCCGGCCGGGCACCTGGCGCCGGGCGGCCTGTCCCGCCCGGTGCGTCGACGACCACGTCGAGCCACCCGTCCAGCCCGGCGACCACGCGGGCGCACGCGTCCGCGCGCAACCCGGTGCGCCGGGCGGCCCGCTCGCGGTCGGGCTCGGGTGCCGCGGGGTCCAGCAGCACCTCGAGCAGCTCCGCGTCCCGGTGGTGCCCCGGCCGGCTCCTGCCGCGGGTGCGTTCCAGGACCGTCCGGGCGGCCATCGCCGCCCGCTCCAGGACGACGGCCTCCACCGGTCCCGCGGGTGGGGCGTGCTCGAGGCAGACCGTGATGCCGGGGTCGACCGTCAGCCGGCACCACGCGGGATCCGCCGCGGCGGGCGCTTCGGTGCGCGTGCCGTCGGGCCGGACGCGCACGCGCAGGTCCCGCTCGCGGTCGAGGAGCACCGCAGGGTGCCCGGAGAGGATGGCCGCGCCGCGCACCACGCTCTCCAGACCTGCGCGCCGCTCGAGCAGCTGGTCGAAGTAGGTGACCACCCGCAGCGCCGCCCCGGCATCGGGGTCCAGCGCCTCCAGCTTGCCGACCAGCTCCCTCACCTCGGCCGCCTCCCGGGGCCGCGGCACGGTCGGGCCCGGAGCGCGGCTGCTGACATCGGCGCGTGGACGGGCACCATCGGCTGCTCCTGGGGTGGGCCGACGGGTGTGGCCCCGTCGGACGGGTCCTTCTGCTGGCGCGACCACCATGATGCAGGGCGACCGACCGGCCCGGCGGGGACCCGGGCCGGCGGCCGGGTGCCCGGGACCCCTCCGGTGGGGCAGGCTGACCGGGTGGAGCGCCGCATCATCGACGTCACCGTGCCGCTCGTGCCCGGCGCGGTGCCCCTCTACCCCGGCGACGCCGAGCTCGTCGTCGAGCGGCACCAGACCCTGGACGGCGACGGGGTCAACGTCTCCCGGCTGTCGTGCTCGGCGCACTGCGGCACCCACGTCGACGCCCCCGTGCACTTCGTCGAGGGCGGCGACGGCATCGAGGCCGTGCCGCTGGACGCGCTGGTCGGTCCCGCCGTGGTCGTCGACGCCACCGCCCCCGCGGGGCACCTGGACGCCGCGGCGGTGGGGGCGCTGGACGTCCCGGCGGGCACCGAGCGGGTGCTGCTGCTGACGCGCGGCTCGCGGCTGTGGGACGAGCCGGGGTTGCGCGAGGACTTCCCCGCGCTGACCCCCGACGGGGCGGCGGTGCTCGTCGGGCGCGGCGTGCGGCTCGTGGGCATCGACTACCTCTCGATCGCCCCCTACGACGACCCGGCCCCCACCCACGAGGTGCTGCTGCGGGCGGGGGTCGTCGTCGTGGAGGCGCTCGACCTGCGGGGGGTCGCGCCGGGCCGGTACGGGTTCACGTGCCTGCCGCTGCTGGTCCCCGGCGCGGACGGCGCCCCGGCGCGGGCGTTCCTGGTGCCGGCCTGACCACCCGCCGGGACCCGGCGGGTGGTCGGGGCCGGGTCAGGGCAGCCGGAACGTCGCGACGAGCCCGTTGAGCTCGGCGGCCGTGCGGGAGACCTGCTCGGCGGTGGTGGCGGTGTGCCCGGCGCTCGCCGTGGTCTGGTCCGCGGAGGCCGCGATGGCGTCGATGTTGGCGGCGATCTGCGCCGACCCGCCGGACACCTGCTCCACGTTGCGGACCATCTCGGCGGTGGTGGCCGACTGTTCCTCCACCGCCGCCGCGATCGTGCCCTGCAGCCCGTCGATGCGGGAGATGACGTCGCTGATGCCCTCGATGGCCGTCGCGGCGGCCGCGGCGTCGGTGCGGGTGGCCTCCACCCGGCGGGTGATGTCCTCGGTGGCGCGGGCGGTCTGCTGCGCCAGCTCCTTCACCTCACCGGCCACGACGGCGAAGCCCTTGCCCATCTCCCCGGCGCGGGCCGCCTCGATGGTCGCGTTCAGCGCCAGCAGGTTCGTCTGCTCGGCGATGGAGGTGATCAGGGCCACCACGTCGCCGATCTCGCGGGAGGAGGCCGCCAGCCGCTGCACGGTCTGCCCGGCGGAGGAGGCCGCGGCGACCGCGTCGCGGGCGGTGCTGGACGCCTGCGCGGTGGAGCTGGAGATCTCCCGGATCGCGGCGCTCATCTGCTCGCCGGCGGCGGCGACGGTGCCGATGTTCGCGGAGATCTCCTGGGTGGCCCCGGAGACCGAGCGCGACTGGGTGGCCGACTCCGCCGCCCCGGCCGACAGCTGCGCGGCCACCGCGGTGAGCTCCTCCGAGGAGGAGGCCAGCACGCCCGCGGAGGCGCTGATCCCGCGCACGGTGCTCGCGAGCTGGTCCACGGTCGCGTCGAGCGCGGCGCCGAGGCGGCCCACCTCGTCGCGGGAGGGCAGGTCGACGCGCTGGTCGAGGCGGCCGTGCGCGAGGCCCTCCACGACGGCCAGGGCGCGCGCCAGCGGCCGGGTGACGGAACGGGCGACGCTGACGGCGACGGCAGCGGCCACCAGCAGCGCGACGGCGCCGAGCACGAGGAACAGCACGACGGACTGGCGGTAGCTGTCCGCGCCCTCGTCGGCGATGCGCGCGGCGGCGGCCGACTCGGCGGCGCCCATGTCGTCGAGGAGGGCGAAGATCTCGTTGGCGGCGGGGTTGAGGGTGCTGGTGCGGATGGCGATGAAGCCGGCGATGTCGTCGGCCTTCGCGCGCTCCACGCCGGCGACGCGGTTCTCCCGGTACTCGGCCAGCATGTCCTCGAAGGCGCCGTGCTGCTCGGCGGTGGCGGCGGGGTGGGTCCGCAGGTAGGCCGCCCACGCCTCGTCGAGGGCGGTGTCGTCCGCCGCCAGGGCCTGCTCGGCGGCCGCCAGGGCCGCCGCGTCCGGGACGAGGGCGATGTTCGTCAGGTCGAGGCGGATCTGCACGAACGCGCTGCGGGTGGCGCCGATGGCCTCCACCGACGCCAGGCCGGAGTCCGACATGGACCGCAGGTCGTCCTGCGCACCGCCGAGGCGGTTCAGCCCCACCCCGATGACGAGGACGAGGAGCGCGGAGACGACACCGAAACCGGCGAACAGCTTGGTGGCGACGGACGCGTCGCGGAGACGGGACATCGGCTTCCTCTGCATCTGCGAACCGCGCGGCTGCAGCTCGACCTCCCCACCACATCGGCAACCGCCCACCGCACCTGAGCGGACCCCTCGGGGACCCGCGCGGCGGGCCGCCCGCGCGACGCGCCGCCACGGCCCTGCACCGGTCGGGTGAACGCGCCCCCCGCGGTGGGCACCGGCGGTGAAGCCGCGCCCGCCCGCAGCCGACACCACCTCCGTGCCCGGCGACCCCTCCCCCCGCGGTGGCCGCCGGCGTCCCGGGCGGCCACCGCTGCTGGCGCGCCTGCTGCCGGCGGCGCTGCTGCGGCCGCTGGCCACCGACGAGGCCCGCGCCCGGTTCTGGGTGCGCCACCTGCGGATGGGCGTGGCCCTGTCCTGCCTCACCGCCCTCGTCGTCGCCGGCTACGCGCTGGCGAGCCCCGAGCGCCCGCACCGCACCGCGCTGCTCGTCGTCGCGGTCGTCGTGGCCGCCGTCTCCCCGCTGCTGCTGCGGCTGCCCATGCAGCGCATGGCGCTGGACCACCGCGGCCGGCCGTTCTTCTACGGCTGGACGCTGGGCGTCATCACGGTGCTCGCGGTGATGGCCGTCGTCGACAGCGGCCCGGACGGCAGCGGCAGCCTGGTCCGCCTGACGTTCGTGCTCGCCCTCATCTACGCCACGGTGGCCTACCCGCCGCTGGGGATCGTGGTGCTCGGCTCCGTCGTCGTGGCCGCCGACCTGCTCACCGGGCTGCTCGCGTCCGGCTCCACCCCGGGCCTGTGGGTGTCCTCGGCCGTGCTGGCGACCTGCACCTGGATGGCCTGGTGGGCGGCCCGCAACCAGCACGACCTCGACGCCGAGCGGAGCCGGACCGCGCGCCGGCTGGCGGACCTGGCGAACACCGATCCCCTCACCGGCTGCCTCAACCGGCGCGCCTTCTGGGAGCGGCTGGACGGGGCGCTGCCGGAACCGGCGGGCCGGGTGCTGCACGTGGTGGACCTCGACGGTTTCAAGCAGGTCAACGACACCGCCGGGCACGCCACCGGCGACGAGCTGCTCGTGGCGGTGGCCGCGGCCCTGGGCCGCGCCGTGGGGGAGGACGGCGTCGTGGCCCGCCTCGGTGGCGACGAGTTCGCGCTGCTGTCCGCCGGCGGGGACGGCGAGGCGCTCGCGGCGCGGGTGCGCGCGGAGGTGGCCGCCGCGAGCGCGGAGCGGGGGGTGACGGCCAGCGTCGGCTGGAGCGCCCTGCGCGCCGACGACACCGAGGCCGGCGCCCTGCGGCGCGCCGACCGGGCGATGTACGCCGAGAAGGCGCGCCACCGCGCCGGCCGGCGCGACCGCCGGACCGACCGGACCTGACGGAACGGCGGCGGGAGCGGCGGCGGGAACGGCCTCACCCCGCGCCGAGCAGGCGGGAGCGGATGAGGAAGCGCACCCCGTCGGGCGCCTCCAGCGAGAACCCCGCCCCGCGGCCGGGCACCACGTCGATCGTCAGGTGGGTGTGGGACCAGCGCTCGTGCTGCTCCCGCGACATCCACACCGGCACGGTGGACGGCTCGGCGAACCCCTCCCCCGCCGGCACCCACAGGTCGCCGAGGTGGACGTCGGCGTCGGAGACGAGGAACTCCCCGTCGGGGTAGCACATCGGCGAGCTGCCGTCGCAGCAGCCGCCGGACTGGTGGAACATCAGCGGCCCGTGCCGGGCCCGCAGGCGGCGCAGCACCGCCGCCGCCTGCGGGGTCAGCGCGACCCGCTCCTGCGCCTGTTCCTGCGGTCCCTCGCGCGTCACGTCCGGGCCGCCGGTCAGAAGAAACCGAGCTCGTCCGGGGAGTAGCTCACCAGCAGGTTCTTCGTCTGCTGGTAGTGCTCCAGCATCATCCGGTGGTTCTCCCGCCCGATCCCGGAGCTCTTGTACCCGCCGAACGCCGCGTGCGCCGGGTAGGAGTGGTAGTTGTTCGTCCACACCCGGCCCGCCTGGATGCCGCGGCCCATCCGGTACGCGAGGTTGATGTCGCGCGACCACACGCCGGCGCCGAGGCCGTACAGCGTGTCGTTGGCGATCTTGAGGGCGTCGTCGGGGTCGTCGAAGCGGGTCACGGACACCACGGGCCCGAAGATCTCCTCCTGGAAGATCCGCATGTGGTTGGAGCCCTCGAAGATCGTCGGCGTCACGTAGTACCCGCCCGACAGCTCCCCGCCGAGGTCGGCGCGCTCGCCGCCGGTGACGAGCCGGGCGCCCTCCTGCCTGCCGATGTCGATGTAGGACAGGATCTTCTCGAGCTGGTCGTTGCTGGCCTGCGCGCCGATCATCGTCGCGGTGTCCAGCGGGTTGCCCTGCTTCACCGCCTGCGTGCGGGCGGTGGCGTCGGCCAGGAACCCCTCGTAGATGGAGGACTGCACGAGCGCGCGCGAGGGGCAGGTGCACACCTCCCCCTGGTTCAGCGCGAACATCGTGAACCCCTCCAGCGCCTTGTCGTAGAACGCGTCGCGCTGCGCGGCCACGTCGGCGAAGAAGATGTTCGGGCTCTTGCCGCCCAGCTCCAGCGTCACCGGGATGAGGTTCTGGCTGGCGTACTGCATGATCAGCCGCCCCGTCGTCGTCTCCCCCGTGAAGGCGATCTTCCGGATCCGGTTCGACGAGGCGAGCGGCTTGCCGGCCTCGACGCCGAACCCGTTGACGACGTTGACGACGCCCGGGGGCAGCAGGTCCCCGATGAGGTCCATCAGCAGCATGATCGACGCGGGGGTCTGCTCGGCCGGCTTGATGACCACGGCGTTGCCCGCCGCCAGCGCCGGGGCCAGCTTCCACGTCGCCATCAGCAGCGGGAAGTTCCACGGGATGATCTGCCCCACCACGCCCAGCGGCTCGTGGAAGTGGTACGCGACGGTGTCCTCGTCGATCTCGGAGATGCCGCCCTCCTGGGCGCGCACCGCCCCGGCGAAGTAGCGCAGGTGGTCCACGACGAGCGGCAGGTCCGCCGCCAGGGTCTCCCGGACCGGCTTGCCGTTGTCCCACGTCTCCGCGACGGCCAGCAGCTCCAGGTTCTGCTCGACGCGGTCGGCGATGCGGTTGAGCACCTGCGCCCGCTCGGCCACCGACGTGCGGCCCCACGCCGGGGCGGCGGCGTGCGCGGCGTCGAGGGCGCGCTCGACGTCGGCGGCGGTGCCGCGGGCCACCTCGCAGAAGGGCTCACCCGTCACGGGCGTCGGGTTCTCGAAGTACTGCCCGGACGCCGGGGCCACCCGCTCCCCGCCGATCCAGTGGTCGTACCGGTCCGCGTAGCGGGCGGGGCTGCCCTCCCGGCCCGGGGCCTCGTACACCGTCATGGGAAACCTCCGTGCACTCGGTCGGCGCACGTCCTCGTGGCGCCGTGGCCGGCACGGTAGGGGCGCGGGGGTTGCACGGACGTTGCACGCCCGGCGACCGCAGCCGCGGCTCACCGGGCCAGGCGGTGCACCCCCGCCAGCACCTCGCCGCGGGCGGGGGCCCCCGGCGGCAGCCGCCGCGCCAGCTCCTCCCAGACCGCCAGGTCGTCGCGGCCCCCGCCGCGGGCCCAGCCCAGCAGCAGCGCGGGGTCGTCGGCGGCCAGCGCGGCGGTGCGCAGCCCCAGCAGCAGCTCCTCGCGCAGCGCCACCACCCCGGGGGCGAGGGAGCGCGGCAGCACCGGGCCCCGGTGCAGCGCCAGGGCGGCAGCGAGCCGGCCCGCCCGCAGCTCCTGCCGCACCGCCAGCGCGTCGACCTCGGCGGCGCCGGTGAGCCGGTACGGGCGGGCGGCGACGGACAGCCGCCCACCGGTGCCCCGGTGCAGCGCGGCCCGCAACCGGGTCAGCTCCGCGCGAACGGTGACGGGCGCGAGGTCCTCCTCGGCCAGGGCCAGGGCCAGCTCCGCCGCCGACCGCCCCTCCGGGTGGGCGGCCAGCAGCAGGAGCAGCTCGCTGTGCCGCAGGCCCAGCTCCTCCCCACCGGCACCCGCGGCACCGGCGGGGTGCAGCCGCGCACCGGGGCGGCCGAGCACCTCCA
>NZ_BAABIL010000137.1:0-4983 GCF_039542765.1 Kineococcus glutinatus | reverse complement strand
GGTGCGCGGGCTCGTGTCGTCGACCACGCCGCGACCCTAGCGACCCGGCGGCGGCGGGCCGCGGCGCGGATGCCGGCCGGTGCGCCCGCGCATCGGCCGAAAAGACGAGGCGACGTGTCGGAGGTCACCCCTACGGTCGAACCATGGCAGCGACGGACGCAGTGGTTGCACACGGATTGGTGAAACGGTACGGGGACGTCACCGCCCTGGCCGGCGTGGACCTGGCGGTGCCCCAGGGCACCGTGCTCTCCCTCCTCGGCCCCAACGGCGCCGGGAAGACGACGACCGTCCGGATCCTCACGACCCTCCTGCAGCCGGACTCCGGCTCGGCGACGGTCGCGGGCGTCGACGTGCTCCGCGACCCGCGCGAGGTGCGCCGGCGCATCGGGCTGTCGGGGCAGTACGCGGCGGTCGACGAGAACCTCACCGGCTTCGAGAACCTCGACATGGTCGGGCGGCTGTACCACCTCGGGCGCAAGCGCAGCCGGGAGCGGGCCCGGGAGCTGCTGGAGCTGTTCCGGCTCTCCGACGCCGCCGACCGCCCGACGAAGACGTACTCCGGCGGCATGCGCCGGCGCCTGGACCTCGCGGGCGCGCTGGTCGCCGAGCCGCAGGTGCTCTTCCTCGACGAGCCCACGACGGGCCTGGACCCGCGCAGCCGGATGGACATGTGGGACCTGCTGTCCTCCATGGTGCGCGGCGGCACCACCCTGCTGCTCACCACGCAGTACCTGGAGGAGGCCGAGCGCCTCGCCGACGACATCGTGGTCATCGACCACGGCCGCGTCATCGCCCAGGGCACCGCCGACCAGCTCAAGCAGCAGGTGGGCGGCGAGCGCATCGAGGTCGTCGTCGGCACCGACGCGGAGCTGGAGACCGCACGCGCGGCCCTGCAGTCCCTCGCGGTCGGGGAGGTGTCGGTGGAGCGGCAGTCGCGCCGGCTCACCGCCCCCGTCACCGGCGGCGCCTCGACGCTGGTGGAGGCGCTGCGCCGGCTGGACGCCGCCGGCGTCGCGCTGCTCGACGCCGGCCTGCGCCGGCCCACGATGGACGACGTGTTCCTCACCCTCACCGGCCGCCCGGCCGAGGAGGCCGGTGGCGAGGACGGCACGGCACCCGCGCCGCGCTCGCGCACCGTCGAGCTCGACGAGAACGCGGAGGTGACCCGGTGAGCGCCGTGCTGGCCGCGCTGGGCGACGGCTCGGTCGTCGCCAAGCGCAACGTCATCAAGATCAGGCGGGTGCCCGACCTCCTCGTCGGCACGCTGCTGTCGCCCATCATGTTCATCCTGCTGTTCGCCTACGTCTTCGGCTCCGCCATCCCGGCGCCGGCCGGGGTGGACTACAAGGAGTTCCTCGTGCCGGGCATCTTCGCCCAGACGGTGATCTTCGGCGGCACCATCACCGGTGCGGGGCTGGCCGACGACATGCAGAAGGGCATCATCGACCGGTTCCGGTCGCTGCCCATGGCGCAGTCGGCGGTGCTGATCGGCCGCACCGGCAGCGACGTCATCATCAACGTCCTCACCATCGCGATCATGACGGCGACCGGCCTGGTCGTCGGCTGGCGGATCCGCGGCTCGTTCCTCGAGGCCGTGCTGGCCTTCGCGCTGCTGCTGCTGTTCGCCTACGCCGTCTCCTGGGTGATGGCGTTCTTCGGCCTGCTCGTACGCAGCCCGGAGGCGTTCAACAACATCATCTTCATCACCGTGTTCCCGATCACGTTCATCGCCAACACCTTCGTGCCCACCGAGGGGTTTCCCACCGTGCTGCGCGTCGTGGCCGAGTGGAACCCGGTGTCGTCCCTGACGCTGGGCGTGCGGGAGCTGTTCGGCAACGTCCCGCCGGCCGGGGCGCCGCTCGTGCAGTCCGAGGCCTGGGCGATGCAGAACCCGGTGCCCTACACGCTGCTGTGGGTCGTGATCATCCTGGCGGTGTTCGTCCCGCTGGCGACGCGGCAGTACAAGCGCTCCGCCGCCCGCTGAGGCGACCACACCCCACCCGAGCCCACCGCGGCCCGGCACGCGCCGTGCGTGCCGGGCCGTGGCGCGTGCGCGGGCCGTGGCGCCGTCCGCCGCGGGTCAGAGCAGCGGCACCAGCCCGGCCAGCAGCGCCGCGCAGCGCGGGGCGGCCTCCCGGCCCGCGGCCAGCACCTCCGCGTGCGACAGCGGCTCGGCCTGCACCCCCGCGGCCAGGTTCGTCACCAGCGACAGCCCCAGCACCTCCATGCCCGCGTGCCGCGCCGCGATGGCCTCCAGCGCGGTCGACATGCCGACGAGGGTGCCGCCGATCACGCCGGCCATCCGCACCTCCGCCGGGGTCTCGTAGTGCGGGCCGGGGAACTGCACGTACACGCCCTCGGGCAGGTCCGGCCGCACCGTGCGGGCCAGCTCCCGCAACCGGGAGGAGTACAGGTCGGTGAGGTCGACGAAGGTCGGGCCCTCCAGCGGGGAGCGGCCCGTGAGGTTGACGTGGTCGCGGATCAGCACCGCCGAGCCCGGCGCGATCGCCGGGTCGAGCCCGCCGCAGCCGTTGGTGAGCACCACGGTGCGGCAGCCCGCCGCGGCGGCGGTGCGCACCCCGTGCGCCACCGCCCGCACGCCGTGGCCCTCGTAGAGGTGGGTGCGGGCGCCGATGACGAGGGCGCGCAGCGGCTCGGCCCCCTCCCGCGGCACCGACAGCGAGCGCAACGTGCCCACGTGGCCGCTGACCACGGGCTTGGAGAAGCCGGGCACCTCGTCGGCGGCGACCTCGGCGACGACCTCGCCGACCAGGTCGGCCGCGGCCGCCCAGCCCGAGCCGAGCACCAGCGCCACGTCGTGCCCGGGTACCCCCGTCAGCTCCGCCAGCCGCGCGGCGGCCCGGGCGGCCAGCTCCTGCGGGTCGGCGGCGGCGCCGGAGTGCACGCCGGGGGAGGAGGGGGCGTCAGGGGTGCTCGCGTCGGTCACGGCGCCGAGCCTAAGCCGCGGCCCGCGCACCCGGACCGGGCGCCGCGACCGGGCGCCGCTCAGACGTCGTTGGACCGGCAGGGCCGCCGGCGCAGCGACTCCACGTAGTCCGACGGCGCCCCGCCGGCCTCCGCCGCGTCGGCGATCATCCCGAGGTAGCGGGCGGTGGGCAGCCCGCCCTCGTAGTCGTCCAGCACGTAGATCCAGGCCAGCACCTCACCGTCGAGGGTGTGCACCCGCACCCGCAGCTTGCGGAAGAGGCCGATGCCGACGCCCTCCCACTCGTCCAGGCGCGCCTCGTCCGCCTCGGTGATGTCGTACAGGGCCACGTACACCTGCTCCTGCGGCGCCTCCACCACCGTCGCCAGGGGCCCCTCCCAGCCGCGGTCCTCCCCGCCGAACGTCAGGCGCCACCCGGTCAGCCAGCCGCTGGCGCGCCGCGGTGAGTGCGGTGCCCGGTGGGCCATCTGATCGGGGTGCAGGTTGCTGCCGTAGGCGGCGTAGACGGGCACGAGCCGGAATCGTAGGCCCCCGGCGGGCGGGGCGTGCGCGAGCGCGACGGCGGCGGGCTGCCCGCACGGCCGACTCCTGACACGATGGACGCCGTGACGAGCAACGCGCACAGCAGGCGTCCCCGTGTCGGCATCCTCGGCGGCGGCCCGGGCGGTTACGAGGCGGCCCTCGTCGCCGCCCAGCTCGGCGCCGACGTGACCGTCGTGGAGGACGAGGGGCTCGGCGGGTCCGCGGTCCTCACCGACGTCGTGCCCAGCAAGACGCTCATCGCCACCGCCGAGGCCATGACCGCCGTGGCCGGCTCCACCGAGCTCGGCCTGCGCTTCCCCGGTGGTCCCGGCCCCGACACGGAGGCCTCCGGCAGCGTCGGCGTCGACCTCGGGCGGGTCAACCACCGCGTCAAGGCCCTCGCCCGCGCCCAGTCCGACGACATCCGCACCCGCCTGGAGAAGGAGGGCGTGCGGCTGCTGTCCGGCCGCGGCCGCCTCGACGGCCCCCAGGGCCTGCAGGTCGTCTCCGGCGAGGACGCCGGCGCGCACGTGGACGTCGACACGGTCCTCGTCAGCGTCGGCTCCAGCCCGCGCACCCTGCCCGCGGCCCAGCCCGACGGCGAGCGCATCCTCACCTGGAAGCAGCTGTACGACCTCGACTCCCTCCCGGAGCGGATGATCGTCGTGGGCTCCGGCGTCACCGGCGCGGAGTTCGCGGGCGCCTACAACGCCCTCGGCGCCGACGTCGTCCTCGTCTCCAGCCGCGACCGCGTCCTGCCCGGGGAGGACGCCGACGCCGCGGAGGTCCTCGAGGACGTCTTCCGCCGCCGCGGCATGACCGTCATGTCCCGCTCCCGGGCGCAGGCGGCCGAGCGCCACGGCGACACCGTGACCGTGACCCTCGCCGACGGGCGCACCGTGGAGGGCTCGCACTGCCTCATCGCGGTCGGTGCGATCCCCAACACCGCCGACATCGGGCTGGCGGAGGCCGGGGTGGACGTCGCCGACTCCGGGCACGTCTCCGTCGACCGCGTCTCGCGGACCTCGGCGCGCGGCGTCTACGCGGCCGGCGACTGCACGGGCGTCTTCCCGCTGGCCTCCGTGGCGGCCATGCAGGGCCGGATCGCGATGTGGCACTCCCTCGGCGACGCCGTCAACCCGCTCGCGCTGCGCTCGGTGTCCTCCAACATCTTCACCTCCCCCGAGATCGCCACCGTGGGCTGGACGCAGGCGCAGATCGACTCCGGCGAGGCGCAGGGGCAGATCGTCAAGCTGCCGCTGTCGACGAACGCGCGGGCCAAGATGCTCGGCATCCACGACGGGTTCGTGAAGCTGTTCTGCCGCACCGGTTCCGGTACCGTCATCGGCGGCGTCATCGTCGCCCCGCGCGCCAGCGAGCTGATCTTCCCCCTCACCCTCGCGGTGGAGAAGCGGCTCAACGTCGACGACGTCGCGCACGCCTTCACGGTGTACCCGTCGCTGTCCGGCTCCCTCGCGGAGGCGGCGCGGCAGCTGCACGTCATGGGCTGAGGT
>NZ_BAABIL010000136.1:0-8220 GCF_039542765.1 Kineococcus glutinatus | reverse complement strand
CGTCGAGGCGCTGCGCGGTGCCCCGCGCGCTGGCGTCCGCCGTCACGGTCGCTCCCGGTGCTCGGTGCCGACGGTCCATCGGCGAGGATGGGGCGCAGTGCCCGCGCCCGCTCCCATCGTCGCACCGCGGCGAGCGGGCGGGCGCCGCGGTGCGAGGACCGGCACGAGCGGCAGGGAGAGGAGCAGCGGTGACGGAGAGGCTGCGGCTGATGGCCGTGCACGCCCACCCCGACGACGAGTCGAGCAAGGGCGCCGCCTCGATGGCGAGGTACGCCGCCGAGGGCGTGGAGGTGCTCGTGGTCACCTGCACGGGCGGTGAGCGCGGCGACGTGCTCAACCCGCGCCTGCAGCACAAGCCCGAGCTGCTGCGCGACATGGTCGAGTACCGCCGCAGGGAGATGGCCGAGGCCGCCCGCATCCTCGGGGTGCGCCAGACGTGGCTGGGCTTCGTCGACTCCGGGCTGCCCGAGGGCGACCCCCTGCCGCCGCTGCCCGCCGGCTGCTTCGCGCTGGAGCCGCTGCACGTGCCCACCGAGGCGCTGGTGCGGGTCGTGCGGGAGTTCCGCCCCCACGTCATGACGACGTACGACCCCTCCGGCGGCTACCCGCACCCGGACCACATCCGCTGCCACGAGGTGAGCCTGGCCGCCTTCCACGCCGCGGCCGACCCGGCGCGCTTCCCCTCGGAGGGCCCGGCGTGGCGCACCTCCAAGCTCTACTACCACGCCACGTTCTCCCGGCACCGGATCCTCGCCTTCCACGAGGCGCTCCTGCAGCGCGGCGGCGAGTCGCCGTTCGCGGAGTGGATCAAGCGCATGGAGGAGTGGGACCCCGGTGCCCGCGCGGAGCTGGAGATCACCACCCGGGTCGAGTGCGCCGACTTCTTCGAGACCCGCGACCGCGCCCTCATCGCGCACGCCACGCAGATCGACCCGGACGGCTTCTTCTTCAAGGTGCCGCTGGACCTGCAGCGCGAGATCTGGCCGACCGAGGACTACTCGCTGGCCTTCTCGCACGTGGAGAGCGCGCTGCCGGAGGACGACCTGTTCGCCGGGCTGCGCAGCCTGGCCGCGTCGTGAGGTCCTTGCTGCTGCTGGCGGCCTCGCCGATCCCCAGCCCGACCCCCGTCCCGACGTCCCCGCCGGACGAGCTCGTCACCCCGGGCGTGCCGGGGTTCCTCATGCTCTTCTTCCTCGGCGTGGCGGTCATCGTGCTCGCGACGAGCATGGTGCGCCGGGTGCGCCGGGTGAACTACCGCGCCGCGCTGGCGGAGCGGGCCGCGCAGGAGCGGGCCGCCCAGGAGGGTGCCGGGCAGGGGGACGCCGGGCGGGGGGACACCGACCGGGACGGGTGAGCGGCCACCGCGCGCAGCGGTGCTGCCCTCAGCCGACGGCGGTGGTGCGCTGCTGGACCGGCAGGTCCAGGTGGTGCTGCGCGGCGGCCAGCACCGCCACCACGTCGCGGGCGTACGCGGCGTCCAGCGGGTGCGGGCTGCCCGTCGCGGCGGCCGCGCGCAGCTGGTCCACCGCCCGGGCGAACCCCTCCTGCGGGGTGCCGGCGAAGCGGGGCAGCTCGTGCCGGCCGCCCGGGCCCCACACGCTCAGCCACGAGCCGCCCGCCCCCGCCGGCGCGGTGAGGGTCAGCGACAGCGCGCTGCCCGCCCCGCCCCGGTGCTCCAGCGCCACGTTCACCGCGTCGCGCACCCCGCGGGCCGCCGCGACCCGCTCCACCGGCGGCAGCAGCGACAGCACCAGCGACAGCGCGTGCGGGCCGCAGTCCCACAGCCCGCCCCACTCCCGCCGCCACGCCGACCCCCCGTACGGGCTGCCCGGGGCGTCGATCGTGCCGCCCCACCGCGCCAGCGCCCCCTCCCACGGGCCGTGCTCGGCGGCCAGCGCCGCCATCCGCGCCAGCCACCCGGTGATGTCCGGCTGGAACAGGTACGTGGCGTACAGCACGGAGGCGACCCCCGTCTCCCGGGTGGCGGCCAGCACGTCGTCGGCCGCCGCGACGTCCAGGGCCAGCGGCTTGTCCAGGATCAGGTGCCTGCCGGCGCGGGCGGCGCGCGCGGCCAGCGGGGCCTGCACGTCCGGCGGCAGCGCGATCGTCACGGCGTCCACCGCGCCCAGCAGCTCGTCCACGTCCGCGAACGCGGCGCCGCCGACCCGTTGCGCGGCCGCCCGGGCCCTGGCGCCGTCGCGGCCCCAGAAGCCGACGAGCTCGACGTCCGGGTGGTCGGCCAGCGCGCGGCCGTGGCAGGTCTCGGCCCAGAAGCCGGTGCCGAGGACGCCGAACCTGCGGGGAGCGCTCATGCGCACATCCTGCCGGGGCGGGGGTGCGCCCGGGGCGGGGGTGGCCCCGCGCAGCTGACGCGCGGGCGCACCCCCGCACCCTGTGCCAGCGTGGGCGCGTGCCCAACCGACTCGCCGGTTCCACCAGCCCCTACCTGCTGCAGCACGCCGACAACCCCGTCGACTGGTGGGAGTGGGGCCCGGAGGCGTTCGCCGAGGCGCGCCGCCGCGACGTGCCGCTGCTGGTGTCCACCGGTTACGCCGCCTGCCACTGGTGCCACGTCATGGCGCACGAGTCGTTCGAGGACCCCGCCACCGCCGAGCAGATGAACCGCGACTTCGTCTGCGTCAAGGTCGACCGCGAGGAGCGCCCCGACGTCGACGCCGTCCACATGGAGGCCACCACCGCGCTCACCGGGCAGGGCGGCTGGCCGATGACGACGTTCTGCACCCCCGAGGGCCGCATCTTCTACGCCGGCACGTACTTCCCGCCCACCCCGCACCCGCAGCGGCCCTCGTTCCCGCAGGTGCTCACCGCCGTGGCGCAGGCGTGGCGGGAGCGGCGGGAGGAGGTGGAGCGCTCCGGCGCGGGCATCGCCGGGGCCCTCGGCGAGCGCGGGGTGCAGCTGCCGGCCGGGGCGGCGGCGCCGGGGGCGGAGCGGCTGGTGCACGCGGTGCGGGTGCTGGCCGCGGAGGAGGACCGCGAGCACGGCGGCTTCGGGGGCGCGCCGAAGTTCCCGCCGTCGATGGTGCTGGAATTCCTGCTGCGCCACGCCGCCCGGACGGGCTCGGTCGGCGCGATCCAGCTGGCGCAGCGGACCCTGCGCGCGATGGCGGCCGGCGGCATCCACGACCAGGTCGCGGGCGGCTTCGCGCGCTACGCCGTGGACGCCGCCTGGGTGGTGCCGCACTTCGAGAAGATGCTCTACGACAACGCCCTGCTGGCCCGCGCCTACCTGCACGCCTGGCGCCTGACCCGCGCGCCGCTGTTCCGCCGCGTCGCGGGGAGCACCTGCGACTGGCTGCTGGCGGAGCTGCGCACCCCGCAGGGCGCGTTCGCCTCCTCCCTGGACGCCGACACCCCGGTGCCCGGGCCGGACGGCGCGGTGCACGCCCACGAGGGCGCCACCTACGTGTGGACCCCGGACCAGCTGGTGGACGTGCTGGGGCCCGACGACGGGGCGTGGGCCGCGGAGCTGCTGCGGGTGACGGCCGGGGGCACCTTCGAGCACGGCACGTCCACGCTGCAGCTGGGCCGCGACGTCGACTCCGGCCCGGACGCCGGGCGGTGGGCGCGCGTCCGCCCGCTGCTGGCCGCGGCCCGGGCGCGGCGGCCGCAGCCGACCCGCGACGACAAGGTGGTCGCGGCGTGGAACGGGCTGGCGATCGCGGCGCTGGCCGAGGCGGGGGTGCTGCTGGCGCGCCCGGACCTGCTGGACACAGCCCGCACCGCCGCCGCGCACGTGGTCCAGGTGCACCTGGAGGGCACCGCCGACGGCTGGCTGCGGCGGGCCTCGCGCGACGGGGTGGTGGGTGAGCCCGCGGGGGTGCTGGAGGACCACGGCGACCTCGCGGAGGGGCTGCTGGCGCTGCACGCGGCCACGGGGGAGCGGCGCTGGTTCGACGTGGCCCGCCGGCTGTGCGACGCGGTGCTGGAGCACTTCGCCGCGCCCGGCGGCGGGTTCTACGACGTGGCGGCGCACCGTGCCGACCCCGGGCTGCTCGCCGCCCGTGGTGGTGGGAGCCGCCCGCAGGACCCCACGGACGGGGCGACGCCCTCGGGGTGGAGCGCGGCGGCGGGCGCGCTGCTGACGCTGGGCCGGCTGACCGGCGAGGCCCGCTACGGCGAGGCCGCCGAGGCGGCGCTGGCGGTGGTGGACGCCCTCGCCGAGCGGGCCCCGCGCTTCGCCGGCTGGGGGCTGGCGGTGGCGGAGGCGCTGCTGGGCGTGCCGGCGGAGGTGGCGGTCGTGGGGGCGGCGGGCGATCCGGCGGCCGACGCCCTGCACGCGGTGGCGCTGGCGGGCACGGCCCCCGGCCTGGTGGTGACCCGGGGGGAGCCCGGCGGCGCGGAGCCGGCGCTGCTGCGCGACCGGGGCCTGGTGGGGGGTGCGGCGGCGGCCTACGTCTGCCGGGGTTTCGTGTGCGAGGCGCCGGTGACGCAGCCGGCCGCGCTGGCGGCAGCGGTGGGCGCCCGGCTGGACTGACCCGGCCGTGGGGCGCCCGTCTCCGGGTTCGGGCGTCCCGGGAGGGTCGTCAGGCGCCCGTACCCGGAGACGGGCGCCGGAGGAGGGGGCTGGCGTCAGGCCGCCGCGGCGCCGGCGTACGTCGCCAGCGACACCCCGACGTAGTGCGCGGCGAAGCCGACGACGGTGAGCGCGTGGAAGACCTCGTGGAAGCCGAACCAGCGCGGGCTGGGGTCCGGTCGCTTCGTGCCGTACACCACGGCGCCGGCGGTGTAGGCCAGCCCCCCGGCCAGCAGCAGCACGGTGGCGGCCACCCCGCCGGTGTGCAGGAAGTCCCCGACGTAGCCGACCGCCACCCACCCGAGCGCCGCGTACACGGGCGTGTAGAGCCAGCGCGGCGCGCCCACCCACAGCACCCGGAACGCCACCCCGGCCAGCGCGCCGACCCAGACGAACGTCAGCAGGGTGCGCGCCTGCCCCTCGGGCAGCATCGTCACGGCGAACGGGGTGTAGGTGCCGGCGATGATGAGGAAGATGTTGCTGTGGTCCAGCCGGCGCAGCACGGCGGCCGCCCGCGGTGACCAGGTGCCCCGGTGGTAGAGGGCGCTGGTGCCGAAGAGCAGGGCCGCGGTGACGGCGAAGACTGCGGCCGCCCAGCGCCGCGGGCCCTCGGGGGCGAGGCAGACGAGGACGGTGCCCGCGACGAGCGCGGCCGGGAACGTGCCCGCGTGCAGCCAGCCGCGCAGCTTGGGCTTGACGGCGGCGACGGCGGCTGCTGCTGCGGACTCGGCGCTCATGGCCCGAGGCTACGGGGCGCCGCTGTGGGCGGGCGCGGATCCGCCGCGTCCGGGTGACGGGCGCCGGGATGTAGCGTGAGCCGCGATGCGCCTCCGCGACCTGCTCTACCGCGCGTACGGGCGCCGGCTCGGGGCTTCCCTGGACCCCGCCGTGCTGCCCCGGCACGTCGCGATCATCCTGGACGGCAACCGCCGCTGGGCGAAGGCGTTCGGCGCCTCCAGCGCGCACGGTCACCGCGCGGGCGCGGACAAGGTGCTGGAGTTCCTCGGCTGGTGCGACGACGTGGGCGTCGAGGTGGTCACGCTCTACCTGCTGTCCACGGACAACCTCAACCGCCCGCCGGCGGAGCTGGCCCCGCTCATCGGGATCATCGAGGACACCGTCTCCCGGGTGGCCGCGACGGGCCGCTGGCGGGTGCACCCGGTGGGGGCCCTGGACCTGCTGCCGGCGGGCACGGCCGCCCACCTGGCGGAGGTGGCGCGCTCGACGGCGGGCAACGACGGCTACCTCGTCAACGTCGCCGTCGGGTACGGCGGCCGCCGGGAGATCGCCGACGCCGTGCGCTCGCTGCTCAACGAGCACGCCGCGATGGGCACCTCCATCGAGCAGCTGGCCGAGGTCCTCACGGTGGACCACATCGCCGACCACCTCTACACCCGGGGCCAGCCGGACCCCGACCTGGTGATCCGCACCTCGGGGGAGCAGCGGCTGTCGGGCTTCCTGCTCTGGCAGAGCGCCCACAGCGAGTTCCACTTCTGCGAGGTGCTGTGGCCGGACTTCCGCCGGGTGGACTTCCTGCGCGCCCTGCGCTCGTACGCCCAGCGGGAGCGCCGCTACGGCAGCTGAGCACGGCGGGCGCGGCGGACCGGTGCGGCCGCGGGCGCCCGACACGCCGTGGGGCCGTCCGGGCGGAACGCTCGGCAGCGGGGGTGGTGCTGCCGTAGCGTCGGCCCCGCCAGGCGGCGTCGGCCGCCGGCTCGGGAGGGTGGCGTGGTCGCAGCGGTGCCGGGCCGGACGGCCCCTCCCCGCGCGCGCCGCGCGCCGGACCCGGTCCACCGCTGAGGGGACCGGGCTGGGCCCGGTCCCGACGAGGGGAGACACCCGTGTCGACCGACGCCACGTCCGCCAAGGCCCCGCGCGACGCCAGCACGTCCCCCAGCACCGCCGAGGCGGGGGGCGATCGCCGCACCTTCGTCCTCGACACCTCGGTCCTCCTGGCCGACCCCGGCGCCCTGGAGCGCTTCGCCGAGCACGAGGTGGTGCTGCCGGTGATCGTCGTGGGGGAGCTGGAGGGCAAGCGCCACCACCCCGAGCTGGGGTACTTCGCCCGCGAGGCGCTGCGCCGGCTGGACGACCTGCGGGTGCTGCACGGCAGGTTGGACGCCCCGGTGCCGATCGGCGCCGAGGGCGGTTCGCTGCGGGTGGAGCTCAACCACTCGGACACGTCCTCGCTGCCGGCGGGGCTGCGGCTGGGCAGCGGCACGAACGACACCCGCATCCTGGCGGTGGCCCGCTCGCTGGCCGACGAGGGCCGGGACGTCACCGTGGTCTCCAAGGACCTGCCGCTGCGGGTGAAGGCGGCGGCGGTGGGGCTGGCGGCGGAGGAGTACCGGGTGGGCCCGGCGGTGGACTCCGGCTGGACGGGTGTGGCGGAGCTGTCGGCCAGCGCCGAGCAGGTCGGGGAGCTGTACGAGACGCAGCGGCTGGAGCACGACGAGGCGCGGCAGCTGCCGTGCAACACCGGAGTGGTGCTGTCCTCCCCGCGGGGTTCGGCGCTGGCGCGGGTGACGACGGACAAGCAGCTGCGCCTGGTGCGCGGGGACCGCGACGCGTTCGGCCTGCACGGGCGCAGCGCGGAGCAGCGCATCGCGATCGACCTGCTGCTTGACCCGGAGGTGGGCATCGTCTCCCTCGGCGGACGGGCGGGGACGGGCAAGTCGGCGCTGGCGCTGTGCGCGGGCCTGGAGGCGGTCCTGGAGCGGCGCCAGCACCGCAAGGTCGTCGTCTTCCGGCCCCTGTACGCGGTGGGCGGGCAGGAGCTGGGCTACCTGCCGGGCACCGAGGCGGAGAAGATGAACCCGTGGGGCCAGGCGGTCTTCGACACCCTCGAGGCGCTGGTGAGCCCGGAGGTCGTGGAGGAGGTCGTCGACCGCGAGGTGCTGGAGGTGCTGCCGCTCACGCACATCCGCGGCCGCTCGCTGCACGACGCCTTCGTGATCGTCGACGAGGCGCAGTCGCTGGAGCGCAACGTGCTGCTGACGGTGCTCTCCCGCATCGGTCAGGGCAGCCGGGTGGTGCTGACGCACGACGTCGCCCAGCGCGACAACCTGCGGGTGGGCCGCCACGACGGGATCGCCGCGGTGATCGAGGCGTTGAAGGGGCACCCGCTGTTCGCCCACGTCACGCTGACCCGTTCGGAGCGTTCGCCGGTGGCGGCGCTGGTGACGGAGCTGCTGGGTGGGTTGGAGGTCTGACCCGTCAGCACCGCAGGCGACCGGAAAGATCGCCAAACCACCGATGCCAGCGCGACACGTGTGATAAATCGCACAAAAGTCGACGTTGTGTTGCTGAAGTGTTGTCGGAGAGTGACCAAACGGTGTGCGCGAGTTTGAGGCACCCCGCTCGCCTTGGCACCGTGTCGATCCGACAGCACCCCCGCTGAGGGGCCCGCTCCTCCCCGGGGTGGGCCTCGCGCGGGAGCGCGGTCGGTCCTCGGCCGGCCGCACCGCGGGACCGCCACGGCCCCGCCGCCCACCGCGCCGACCGGCGCGGCGAGCGGCGCGGCCGGTTCCGGCAGGGGGTGGACGGCGAGCACCGGTCGTGGCCGGGGCGACGAGGAAGGTCCTCCTTGGCGCTCCCCACCTCCCCGCGGCACGTCCCCCGGCACCGCGCGCTGCCCGACCCGGCGCGGCGCCGCCGGCGCGCCGGGCGGCTCGCGTCCCCCGCCG
>NZ_BAABIL010000135.1:0-11815 GCF_039542765.1 Kineococcus glutinatus | reverse complement strand
CCCCGAGGAGGTCGCCGCGGAGGTCCTCGCCCGCTGCGCCACCGCGCCCGGCGCCGGTGGCGGCTGAGCGGCGGGCGGGCGTGCGGCGGGTGCCGCGGGCCGACGCCGTACCCTCGTCGCCGTGACGAGCACCGCCGCGAGCCCCGCCGCGCCGTCGCAGCCCGGGGACGCCCCCACCCGCACCACCGTCGCCGGCGAGCGCCCCTACGACGTCGTGATCGGCCGCGCCCTGCTCGGGGAGCTGCCGGGACTGCTCGGCGAGGGCGTGCGCAAGGTCCTGGTCGTGCACCCGCGCGCGCTGCGGGCCAGCGGGGAGGCCATCCGCGACGACCTCGCCGAACGCGGCTTCACCCCCGTCCTGGCGGAGGTCCCCGACGGGGAGGACGCCAAGCGCGCCGAGGTCGCCGCCTTCTGCTGGCAGGTGCTCGGCCAGGCCGACTTCACCCGCTCCGACGCGGTCGTCGCCGTCGGCGGCGGCACGGTCACCGACCTGGGCGGCTTCGTCGCCGCCACCTGGCTGCGCGGGGTGAAGGTCGTGCAGGTGCCCACGACGCTGCTGGCGATGGTGGACGCCGCCGTCGGGGGCAAGACGGGCATCAACACCGCCGAGGGCAAGAACCTCGTGGGCTCCTTCCACCCCCCGGCCGGGGTGCTGTGCGACCTCGCGGCGCTGGACACCCTGCCCGCCAACGACCTGCGCGCCGGCATGGCCGAGGTCGTCAAGTGCGGTTTCATCGCCGACGAGCGGATCCTCACCCTCGTCGAGCAGGACGTGGCCGCGGCCACCGACCCGGCCTCGCCGGTGCTGCGCGAGCTCGTGGAGCGCGCGGTGCGGGTCAAGGCCGACGTGGTGGGGCAGGACCTGCGCGAGCAGGGGCTGCGGGAGGTCCTCAACTACGGCCACACCCTCGGGCACGCGGTGGAGCTCGTGGAGCGCTTCTCCTGGCGGCACGGGGCCGCGGTGAGCGTGGGCATGGTCTACGTCGCCGAGCTGGCCCGGCTGGCGGGGCGCCTCGCGGACGCCGACGTCGAGCGCCACCGGCGGGTGCTGGGCTCCCTGGGGCTGCCGCTGACGTACCGCGGGGACCGCTGGCCGCAGCTGCTGGCGGCGATGCAGCGGGACAAGAAGACCCGCGGCAGCCTGCTGCGCTTCGTGGTGCTCGACGCGATCGGCCGCCCCGCGCGGCTGGAGGGGCCCGACCCGGCGCTGCTGCAGGCGGCCTACGCGGAGATCTCCGCATAGCCGGTCGGCCGGTCGCGGCGTCAGCCGCAGGGGTCGTCGTCGACCTGCCCGCCCTCGTCGACGAAGAGCACCGTCGCGGTGGCCGCGTCACCGGCGGCGAGGCAGAAGCCGGTGCGGTCGGCGCGCAGGATGCGCACCATCCCGCCGGCCCGCCCGGCGGCCAGCTGGTGCGTCTCCGCGGCGTAGGTGCCGTGCGCGTCGTGGTAGCGCAGCTGCGCCGCCAGCGTCGTGCCCAGCACCGCGCCCAGCTCGGCCGACGCCGCCGCCGTGCCCCCGGCGGCCAGCAGGGGCACCGCGGCCACGGCGACGAGGGCGAGGACCACGGGCGCGGCGACGAGCAGGACCAGCGCGCGCGGTCGCCGCAGCACCGCGGGGTGCACCGCGCGCGGCCCCGGGTGCGGCGCCGGGTGCTGCGCCGTCGCCGGCGGGCGGGAGCCGGCGCTCACCGGTTCCCGCCGCGGGCCGTCGTGGTTCTCACCCCCGTCACATCGGGGCCGCCCGCCCCGCCCAGCAGCCCGGCCCACCCGTCCGGCGGGACCGCGTCGTCCGTCCGGCCCAACGCCGCCGCCTCCCGCCGCGCCCGCGCCGTCGTCCCGCCCTCGCGCGGGTCCCGGCCCGACCGGTGGTGGTGGCTAGACTGGAGTGCCCGCCCGCGTGCCGTCGCGACAGCCGCGCTGACGCGACCCGGGCAGCCGGGCCCCGGCGGGGACCGGCCGGCGGGACAGATGACCTCAAGAGCACCCGAGCGGACGGACTGGAAGACGACGTGGCTTCGACCAACGACCTGAAGAACGGCATCGTGCTGAACCTGGACGGCCAGCTGTGGTCCGTCGTGGAGTTCCAGCACGTCAAGCCCGGCAAGGGCGGTGCCTTCGTCCGGACCAAGCTGAAGAACGTGCTCTCCGGCAAGGTCGTCGACCGCACGTTCAACGCCGGCGTCAAGGTGGAGACCGCCACCGTGGACAAGCGGGACATGCAGTACCTCTACAAGGACGGCGAGGACTTCGTGTTCATGGACTCCTCGACGTACGACCAGATCACGGTCCCGGCCGCCACGGTGGGCGACGCCGCCAACTACATGCTGGAGAGCCAGCAGGTCATCGTCGCCACGCACGAGGGCACCCCGCTCTACGTGGAGCTGCCCACCTCCGTCGTGCTGGAGATCACCTACACCGAGCCCGGTCTGCAGGGCGACCGCTCCACCGGCGGCACCAAGCCCGCCACCGTGGAGACCGGCTACGAGATCCAGGTCCCCCTCTTCCTCGAGCAGGGCACCAAGGTCAAGGTCGACACCCGCACGGGGGACTACCTCGGGCGCGTCAGCTGAGCGCCTCCCACCGGCAGGGCCGCCGTCCGGCCCCCCAGCACGGTCAGCACGAAGGACAGGGGTAACCGGTGTCGGCACGCAGCAAGGCCCGCAGGAGGGCCCTGGACATCCTCTTCGAGGCCGAGCAGCGGCAGGTGGCCCCCGCCGTGGTGCTCGCCGAGCGCGTGGCGCGCGCGCAGCCGCCGGTGGCGGAGTACACGACGACCCTCGTGCAGGGCGTGACGGCCGAGCGGGTGCGCATCGACGAGCTGCTCGCCACCCACTCCCACGGCTGGAGCCTGGAGCGGATGCCGGCCGTGGACCGCACCGCGCTGCGCCTGGGCACGTGGGAGCTCCTGCACAACGACGAGGTCCCCGACGTGGTGGCGATCAGCGAGGCGGTCGCGCTGGTCGCGGAGCTGTCCACCGACGAGTCCCCGACGTTCGTCAACGGGCTGCTGGCCCGCCTCGCGGAGCTGAAGCCGACGATCGTCGACGCCTGAGCCCCGGACGCGGACGAGGCCCGGTCCCCCACGCGGGGGACCGGGCCTCGTCGGCGTCCGGGGTCCGGCTCAGGCGTGCGACTCCACGGCGCGGCGGGCGTCGGCGTTGAGGACGCCCCACGCGATGAACTCGTCGCACAGCGCGGTCGGCGGCACGTCGTAGATGACGGCCAGCGTGCGCAGGTCGTCGGCGCGGATGCTGAGCACCCGGCCGTTGTAGTCGCCGCGCTGGGACTGGATGGTCTGGGCGTAGCGGGCCAGCGGCCCGGCCTTCTCGGCCGGCACCTCCTGCAGGCGCTCCAGGTCCAGCACGAGACGGGGCGGGGGTTCGGCGGTGCCCTGCGGGGCGCCCTCGGGGAGCAGTGCGGAGACCGGGACCCCGTAGAAGTCGGCGAGCTCGGCGAGCCGCTGGACGGTGACCGCTCGGTCGCCGCGCTCGTAGGAGCCGACGACGACTGCCTTCCACCGGCCCTCAGACTTCTCTTCGACGCCGTGCAGGGACAGCCCCTGTTGGGTGCGGATGGCGCGAAGGCGCGATCCGAGTGCGCGGGAGTAGTCCGATGCCATGCGGGAATCGTCACTGAGCGTTATCGGCCTCGTCAAGCTGACCTGCCGGTTCACCGCCCATCAGGCACATCGACCACCCTGATGGCGGTGAACTTGCTGCACAGAGTGACCGAACGGTGCCGCAACGATGATCTCGCGGTGGCCTGCGGACGGCGTGCGCTCACCGCCCGCGCCCGGGATGTAGCCTCACCCCGATCGACGTCCTTTAAGGAACCGTCCCGTGAGGCGGGGAAGGAGGTCGCGGACGTGACGTCTGCTGCCCAGCCGGGGCCCACCGCCCCGCAGCGCGCGGAGCCCGCCGGTGCGCGGGTCCTGCTCGAAGCCCCCGACATCTCCCGCGCCCTGACGCGCATCGCCCACGAGCTGCTCGAGGCCAACAGGGGCGCCGCCGACCTCGTGCTGCTGGGCATCCCCACCCGCGGCGTGCCGCTCGCCGAGCGCCTGGCGCGCCGCATCGCCGACGCCGACGGCACCGCGGTGCCCACCGGTTCCCTCGACGTGACGATGTACCGCGACGACCTGCGCCGCCACCCCACCCGCAGCCTGCTGCCCACGCAGCTGCCCGCCGGCGGGATCGACGAGAAGGTCGTCGTCCTCGTCGACGACGTCCTCTACTCCGGCCGCACCATCCGCGCGGCCCTCGACGCCGTCTCCGACCTCGGCCGCCCCCGCGCGGTGCGCCTGGCCGTCCTCGTCGACCGCGGCCACCGCGAGCTGCCGATCCGCGCCGACCACGTCGGCAAGAACCTGCCCACCTCCACCGCCGAGCGCGTGGGGGTCCTGCTGGCCGAGACCGACGGGCGCGACGCGGTGCTGCTGTCCGGCGGCCCGCACCGGGACGCCGCCGGCGGCCGGGCCGGCGCGGGGGAGGGCGCGTGAGCCCGCACCTGCTGTCCGCCGCCGACCTGGACCGGGCCGGCGCCGTCCACGTCCTCGACGTCGCCGAGGAGATGGCCGCCACCCAGCGCCGGGAGATCAAGAAGCTGCCCACGCTGCGCGGGCGCACCGTGGTCAACCTCTTCTTCGAGGACTCCACCCGCACCCGCATCTCCTTCGAGGCCGCGGCCAAGCGGCTGTCGGCGGACGTCATCAACTTCTCCGCCAAGGGCTCCAGCGTCTCCAAGGGCGAGAGCCTCAAGGACACCGCGCTGACCCTGGAGGCGATGGGCGCCGACGCGGTCGTCGTGCGCCACCCGGCCTCCGGGGCCCCGCACCGCCTGGCGCACGCCGGCTGGACCCGCGGGGCCGTCGTCAACGCCGGCGACGGCACCCACGAGCACCCCACGCAGGCGCTGCTGGACGCCTTCACCGTCCGCCGGCACCTGCGCGGCGGCGGACCGCACGGCGCGGCCGGCGGTCGCGACCTCGACGGGGTGCGCGTCACCATCGTCGGCGACGTGCTGCACTCGCGGGTGGCCCGCTCCAACGTCCTGCTGCTGCACACCCTCGGCGCGCACGTCACCCTCGTCGCCCCGCCCACGCTGCTGCCGGTGGGCATCGACGGCTGGCCCTGCGAGGTCTCCCACGACCTCGACGACGCCCTGGCCGGCGGGCGCCCGGACGCGGTGATGATGCTGCGGGTGCAGCGGGAGCGGATGAGCACCGCCGGCGGCGGCTTCTTCCCCTCCGCCCGGGAGTACTCCCGCCGCTACGGCCTCGGCGCCGCCCGGCTGGCGCTGCTGCCGGAGCACACCGTCGTGATGCACCCCGGCCCCATGAACCGCGGCCTGGAGATCTCCGCCGACGCCGCCGACAGCCCCCGCTCCACCATCGTGGAGCAGGTCGGCAACGGCGTGGCCGTGCGGATGGCCGTGCTCTACCTGCTGCTGGCCGGCGACCTCGGAGGACGCGCATGAGCACCCCCAACACCCCCGGCGGCACCCCCGCGACGCTCGTGCGCGGTGCCCGCGTCCTCGGCGGCGCACCGGCCGACCTGCTGCTGGCCGGCGGGCGCATCGCCGCCGTCGGCCCGGACCTGTCCGGCGAGCAGGCCGCCCGCGGCGCCGACGTCCTCGACGCGGCCGGCCTGATCGCCCTGCCCGGCCTCGTCGACCTGCACACCCACCTGCGCGAACCGGGCCGGGAGGACGCCGAGACCGTCGCCTCCGGCACCCGCGCCGCCGCCCTCGGCGGTTTCACCGCCGTGCACGCCATGGCCAACACCGACCCGGTCGCCGACACCGCCGGCGTCGTGGAGCAGGTGCGCCGGCTGGGGGAGGAGGCCGGCTGGGTCGACGTGCACCCCGTCGGTGCCGTCACCGTCGGGCTGGCCGGGCAGCAGCTCGCCGAGCTGGGCGCGATGGCCGACTCCGCCGCCCGCGTGCGGGTGTTCTCCGACGACGGCAGGTGCGTCGCCGACGCGGTGCTGATGCGCCGGGCGCTGGAGTACGTGCGCGCCTTCGACGGCGTCATCGCCCAGCACGCCCAGGAACCGCGCCTGACCGAGGGCGCGCAGATGCACGAGGGGGAGGTCTCCGCCGTCCTCGGCCTGCGCGGCTGGCCCAGCGTCGCCGAGGAGGCGATCATCGCCCGCGACGTGCTGCTCGCCTCCCACGTCGGCTCCCGGCTGCACGTGTGCCACGTCTCCACGAAGGGGTCGGTGGAGATCGTCCGCTGGGCCAAGGAGCGCGGCTTCCCCGTCACCGCCGAGGTCACCCCGCACCACCTGCTGCTCACCGACGAGCTGGTGCGCGACTACGACCCCGTCTACAAGGTGAACCCGCCGCTGCGGACCCGCGCCGACGTCGAGGCGCTGCGGGAGGGGCTGGCCGACGGCACCATCGACGTCGTCGCCACCGACCACGCCCCGCACCCGGCGGAGGACAAGGACTGCGAGTGGGCGGCGGCGGCGATGGGCATGACCGGTCTGGAGACCGCGCTGTCCGTCGTGCAGCACACCATGGTCGACACCGGGCTGCTGGACTGGGCCGGCGTGGCCGAGCGGATGTCCGCCGCCCCGGCGCGCATCGGGCGCCTGCAGGCGCAGGGCCGACCGCCGGCCGCGGGCGAGCCCGCCAACCTCGTGCTGGTGGACCCGGCGGCGCGCACCGTCGTGGACCCCGCCGCGCACGCCACCGCCGGGCGCAACTCGCCCTTCCGCGGCATGGAGCTGCCCGGGGCGGTGGTGGCGACGTTCCTGCGCGGGCGGGCCACCGTGCGCGGGCGCCGCCTCGTCGAGCGGGCCGGCGGGACGGGGGCGCGCTCGTGAAGTGGGTCGCCGTCGTGGTCCTCGTCCTGGTGCTGCTGCTCATCTGGCGGCAGATGTTCGCCGGCTGGCGCGCGCGGGTGCGCCGGCAGCAGGGGCTGGCCGCGCCGGCCTCCCCGCAGGGCTGGACCCGCGGGGCGGGGGCGCTGGAGGGCACGTACGTGTCGACGACGGACGCCGGGCACGGGCTGGAGCGCATCGCCGTGCACGGTCTCGGCACGCGCAGCGCGGTGGCCGTGGAGGTCTCCGAGCGCGGCGTCGCGCTGTTCCGCGAGGGGGCGCGCTCGTTCGTCGTGCCCCGCGCGGACATCGTCGGCGTCGGCCGCAGCGGCGGCATGGTGGGCAAGTGGGTCGGCGGCGCGGGACTGGTCGTGCTGCGGTGGAAGCTCGGGGAGCGGGTCGTCGACACCGGCGTCCGCCTCCGGCGCGTGGAGGAGGGGAACCGACTGGTGCAGCAGGTGGAGGAGCTCATGAGCCCCCGGGGCGGTCAGCGGTGAGCGCGGCAGGAGCGGTCCTCGTCCTGGAGGACGGGCGCACCTTCCGCGGCGAGGCGTACGGCGCCGTCGGCGAGACGGTCGGCGAGGCGGTGTTCTCCACCGGCATGACCGGTTACCAGGAGACGCTCACCGACCCCAGCTACCACCGCCAGGTCGTCGTCATGACGGCCCCGCACGTGGGCAACACCGGCGTCAACGACGAGGACGAGGAGTCGGCGCGGATCTGGGTCGCCGGCTACGTCGTGCGCGACCCCGCGCGGGTGCCCTCGAACTGGCGCTCGCGGCGCACCCTCGACGCCGAGCTCGCCGCGCAGGGCGTGGTCGGCATCTCCGGGGTCGACACCCGGGCGCTGACCCGGCACCTGCGCGAGCGCGGCGCCATGCGGGTCGGGGTGTTCTCCGGCGAGGCCGCGCAGCGACCGGCCGCGGACTTGCTGGAGGCGGTGCGCTCCGCGCCGGCCATGACCGGTGCCGACCTGGCCGGGGAGGTCACCACCGCCGAGGTCTACACCGTGCCCGCGCAGGGGGAGCGGCGCTTCACCGTCGCCGCCGTGGACCTGGGCATCAAGTCCATGACGCCGCAGCGGATGGCCGAGCGCGGCATCGAGGTGCGGGTGCTGCCGGCGACCGCCACGCTGGAGCAGGTCCTCACCGCGGGCGCGGACGGCGGCGCCCCCGACGGGGTGTTCTTCTCCAACGGCCCGGGCGACCCCTCCGCCGCGACCCACGAGATCGAGGTCCTGCAGGGCGTCCTGGCCCGGCGCATCCCGTTCTTCGGCATCTGCTACGGCAACCAGCTCCTCGGCCGCGCCCTGGGGTTCGGCACGTACAAGCTGAAGTACGGCCACCGCGGCATCAACCAGCCCGTGATGGACCGCGCCACCGGCAAGGTGGAGGTCACCGCGCACAACCACGGCTTCGCCGTCGACGCCCCGCTGGACGGGCCCAGCGACACCCCGTTCGGGCGGGCCGTGGTCAGCCACGTCGGGCTCAACGACGACGTCGTGGAGGGGCTGCGCTGCCTGGACGTGCCGGCGTTCTCCGTGCAGTACCACCCCGAGGCCGCCGCCGGCCCGCACGACGCCGGCTACCTGTTCGACCGCTTCACCGACCTCATGGCCGGTGCCGACCCGGCCACCACGACCGGCGGCACCGCTGCGGGCGACGGACCCGGGGCCGGTTCCGGCGCGGGCACCGGCGCGGCCACCAGCACCGACGACACCCCGAAGGGCGCCTGATGCCTCGCCGCACCGACATCTCCTCCGTCCTCGTCATCGGCTCCGGGCCCATCGTCATCGGGCAGGCGGCGGAGTTCGACTACTCCGGCACCCAGGCCTGCCGGGTGCTGCGCGCCGAGGGCCTGCGCGTGATCCTCGTGAACTCCAACCCCGCGACGATCATGACGGACCCGGAGATGGCCGACGCCACCTACGTCGAGCCCATCACCCCCGAGGTCGTCGAGGCGATCATCGCCAAGGAGAAGCCCGACGCGCTGCTGGCCACCCTCGGGGGGCAGACCGCGCTCAACACGGCGATCGCGCTGCACGAGCAGGGGGTGCTGGAGCGCCACGGCGTGGAGCTCATCGGCGCCGACGTCGCGGCCATCCAGCTGGGGGAGGACCGCGAGAAGTTCAAGGGCGTCGTGGCGCGCTGCGGCGCGGAGAGCGCCCGCAGCCACGTGTGCCACACCATGGACGAGGTGCTGGCCGCCGCCGGCGACCTCGGCTACCCCGTCGTCGTGCGCCCCAGCTTCACCATGGGCGGCCTGGGCTCGGGGTTCGCCTACGACGAGGCGGACCTGCGCCGCATCGCCGGGCAGGGCCTGCACCACAGCCCCACCACCGAGGTGCTCCTGGAGGAGTCCATCCTCGGCTGGAAGGAGTACGAGCTGGAGCTCATGCGCGACCGCGCCGACAACGTCGTGGTCGTCTGCTCCATCGAGAACTTCGACCCGATGGGCGTGCACACCGGCGACTCCATCACCGTCGCCCCCGCGATGACGCTCACCGACCGGGAGTACCAGCGGCTGCGCGACATCGGCATCGCCGTCATCCGCGAGGTCGGCGTCGACACCGGCGGCTGCAACATCCAGTTCGCCGTCAACCCCGCCGACGGGCGCGTCATCGTCATCGAGATGAACCCCCGCGTCTCGCGATCCTCGGCGCTGGCGTCCAAGGCGACCGGGTTCCCCATCGCCAAGATCGCCGCGAAGCTCGCCGTGGGCTACACCCTCGACGAGATCCCCAACGACATCACCCGCGTCACCCCGGCCAGCTTCGAGCCGACGCTGGACTACGTCGTCGTCAAGGTGCCGCGGTTCGCGTTCGAGAAGTTCCCCGCCGCCGACCCGACGCTCACGACGACGATGAAGAGCGTCGGCGAGGCGATGGCGCTGGGCCGCAACTTCACCGAGGCCCTGCAGAAGGCGCTGCGCAGCGTCGAGCGCCGCGGTGCCTCCTTCACCTGGGTGGGCGAGCCCGGTGACCTCGCCGAGCTGCTGGAGGTGGTGCGCCGGCCCACCGACACCCGGCTGCAGCTGGTCGTGCAGGCCATCCGCGCCGGCGCCACCCCCGAGCAGCTCTTCGAGTCCACCCGGATCGACCCGTGGTTCCTCGACCAGCTCTTCCTGCTCGACGAGATCGCCCGCGAGGTCCGCGACGCGGAGCAGATCACCCCCGGGCTGCTGCGCCGCGCCAAGCGGCACGGTTTCTCCGACGTGCAGATCGGCGAGCTGCGCGCCATGCCGGAGGACGTCGTGCGCGGCGTGCGCCACGCCCTGGGCGTGCGGCCGGTCTACAAGACGGTGGACACCTGCGCGGCGGAGTTCGCGGCCACCACGCCGTACCACTACTCCAGCTACGACGAGGAGGACGAGACCCGCCCGCGCGAGAAGCCGGCGATCGTCATCCTCGGCTCCGGCCCCAACCGGATCGGGCAGGGCGTGGAGTTCGACTACTCCTGCGTCCACGCCTCCTTCGCCCTCGCCGACGCCGGTTTCGAGACCGTCATGGTGAACTGCAACCCCGAGACGGTCTCCACCGACTACGACACCTCCGACCGGCTGTACTTCGAGCCGCTGACGCTGGAGGACGTGCTGGAGGTCGTGCACGCCGAGCAGCGCTGCGGGCCCGTCGCCGGTGTCGTCGTGCAGCTCGGCGGTCAGACCCCCCTGGGGCTGGCCGCGCGGCTCAAGGCCGCCGGGGTGCCCGTCATCGGCACCTCCCCGGAGGCCATCCACCTGGCCGAGGAGCGCGGCGCGTTCGGGCGGGTGCTGGCCGAGGCCGGCCTGCCCGCGCCCAAGCACGGCACCGCCGTCTCCTTCGCCGAGGCCCGCGACATCGCCGCCGGCATCGGCTACCCCGTGCTGGTGCGCCCCTCCTACGTGCTCGGCGGGCGCGGCATGCAGATCGTCTACGACGAGGGGTCGCTGGCGGAGTACATGGCCACGGCCACGGAGGTCTCCGCCGACCGGCCCGTGCTCGTGGACCGCTTCCTCGACGACGCCATCGAGATCGACGTCGACGCCCTCTTCGACGGGCACGAGATGTACCTCGGCGGCGTCATGGAGCACATCGAGGAGGCCGGCATCCACTCCGGCGACTCCGCGTGCGTGCTGCCGCCGCCCACCCTGGGCCGCGGGGAGCTGGCCCGGGTGCGCACCAGCACCGAGGCGATCGCCCGCGGGGTGGGCGTGCGGGGGCTGCTCAACGTCCAGTTCGCCCTCGCCGCGGACATCCTCTACGTGCTGGAGGCCAACCCCCGCGCCAGCCGCACGGTGCCCTTCGTGTCCAAGGCCACCGGGGTGCCGCTGGCCAAGGCCGCCGCGCGCATCATGGCCGGGGCCACCATCGCCGAGCTGCGCGCCGAGGGGATGCTGCCCGCCAGCGGCGACGGCGGTGCGCTGCCCCCCGAGGCGCCGACGTCGGTGAAGGAGGCGGTGCTGCCCTTCGCGCGGTTCCGCACCGCCGACGGGCAGGTCGTCGACAGCCTGCTGGGCCCGGAGATGCGCTCCACCGGCGAGGTCATGGGCATCGACGTGGACTTCCCCACGGCGTTCGGCAAGTCGCAGACCGCCGCCTACGGCGGGCTGCCCACCGCCGGCACCGCGTTCATCTCCGTGGCCGACCGCGACAAGCGCGCCATGGTGCTGCCGGTCAAGCGGCTGGCGGACCTGGGGTTCCGGTTGCTGGCCACCGAGGGCACCGCGGAGACGCTGCGGCGCAACGGGATCTCCAGCACCGTGGTGCGCAAGCACTCCGCCGGTTCCGTCGACGGCGAGCCCACCATCGTCGGGCGCATCCTCGCCGGTGAGGTCGACCTCGTCGTCAACACCCCCTCGGGCAACCAGGCGCGCGCCGACGGCTACGAGATCCGCGCCGCCACGACCGCGGTGGGCAAGCCCATCGTCACCACGGTGCAGCAGCTGGCCGCGGCGGTCCAGGCCCCCCGGCTCGCCGCGGCCCCGCCGCGCCGCCTGCGCGGCGTAGTCGTCGA
>NZ_BAABIL010000134.1:0-1756 GCF_039542765.1 Kineococcus glutinatus | reverse complement strand
GCTGCCGGAGTTCGGCACGCTGCCGGAGTTCCAGCGGCTGGTGACCGAGGCCCACCAGCGGGGCATCCGCATCATCGTGGACCTCGTCATGAACCACACCAGCGACCAGCACCCGTGGTTCCAGGCGAGCCGCTCGGACCCCGACGGCCCCTACGGCGACTTCTACGTGTGGAGCGACACCGACACGGGGTACGCCGACGCGCGCATCATCTTCGTGGACACCGAGACCTCGAACTGGACGTTCGACCCGGTGCGGCGGCAGTACTTCTGGCACCGCTTCTTCAGCCACCAGCCGGACCTCAACTTCGAGAACCCGGACGTGCAGGAGGCGATGTTCGACGCCGTCCGCTTCTGGATGGAGATGGGCATCGACGGCTTCCGGCTCGACGCGGTGCCCTACCTCTTCGAGGAGGAGGGCACCAACGGGGAGAACCTCCCGCAGACGCACGACTTCCTGAAGAAGCTGCGGAAGATGGTGGACGAGGAGTTCCCGGGCCGGGTGCTGCTGGCCGAGGCCAACCAGTGGCCCTTCGACGTCGTGGAGTACTTCGGCACCGAGGAGGAGCCGGAGTGCCACATGTGCTTCCACTTCCCCGTGATGCCGCGGCTGTACTACTCCCTGCGGGAGGAGAAGGCCACCCCCATCATCGACATCCTCTCCGCGACGCCGGAGATCCCCGTCTCGTCCGGGCAGTGGGGCACCTTCCTGCGCAACCACGACGAGCTGACGCTGGAGATGGTGACCACCGAGGAACGTGCCGCCATGTACGGCTGGTACGCCCCCGACCCCCGGATGCGCGCCAACATCGGCATCCGGCGGCGCCTGGCGCCGCTGCTGGACAACTCGCGCCCGGAGATCCAGCTCATCCACGCGATGGTCCTGTCGCTGCCGGGCAGCCCGTGCCTGTACTACGGCGACGAGATCGGCATGGGCGACAACATCTGGCTCGACGACCGCGACGCGGTGCGCACGCCGATGCAGTGGACGCCGGACCGCAACGCGGGCTTCTCCTCCGCCGACCCCGGCAAGCTGTACCTGCCGACCGTCCAGTCGCTGGTCTACAACTACCAGGCGGTGAACGTGGAGGCGCAGCTGGCGTCCACGTCCTCGCTGCTGCACTGGGTGCGCGGCATCCTGGCCGTGCGCAAGCAGCACCCCGTGTTCGGCACCGGCCGCTACGTCCCCCTCACCAGCCGCCACCCGCTGGCCCACGGCGAGGACGCGGAGGCGGCCGACGGCCCGGACGTCGCGGGCATCGCCACGCACGCGGTGGCCACGACCCGGCAGCAGACGCCGGCGCAGGTGGGCGAGGGGCAGGCGCGGGCCGGGGAGGAGGCGCTGGCGCGCGCGGTGGGCGCGACCGACGTCCGCCCCGACGCCGGGTTCTGCGACAACGACGCGGTGCTGGCGTTCCTGCGGGTCCTGGAGGGGGGCCAGGACCAGCGCGGGGAGACGGTGCTGTGCGTCAACAACCTCTCCGCCACCCCGCAGTCGGCGCACCTGCGCATCCCCGGCTACGAGGGTGCGAGCGTGCACGACCTCTTCGGCGGGGCCCGGTTCCCCGCGATCGACGACGAGGGGTGCACGACGCTGACGCTGGGCTCGCGGGGTTTCTTCTGGCTGCGGCTGGACCGCCCCGGCGAGGGCCGCTGAGGCGCCCGGGGGACCCCGCGCCGCCCGCCGCCGGCGAGGGCGGCCGTCGGGGCGCGGGCGGGGCCGCCGCTCGCTAGGTTCGGCAGCGTGACCGAGCACACG
>NZ_BAABIL010000133.1:0-4870 GCF_039542765.1 Kineococcus glutinatus | reverse complement strand
TGGAGGGCGACGGCCTCGTCGTCTCCCGCCGTCGCACCGGCACGGTCGTGAGCGGCGGCGCACCGGCCGCCGACGACGTGCAGCGCACCGCGGTCGAGCTGGTCACCCGCGCCCGGGCGGCGGGGCTGGACGACGCGGCGGTCCTCGACGTCGTGCGCGGCGCCCTGCTCCGCCACGGCCCGGTGACCCCGCTCAGAGCGAGCAGCCCACCAGCACCGGCTCGTTGACCAGGCGGACGCCGAAGCGCTCCTCGACCCCGGCGGCGACCTCGCGGGCCAGCGCCAGCAGGTCGCCCGACCCGGCGCCGCCGCGGTTGGTGAGCGCGAGGGTGTGCTTCGTCGACAGCGCCGCCGGGCCCGGCAGCCCGTGCCCGCGGGCGAAGCCGGCGCGGTCGATGAGCCAGGCCGCGCTCGTCTTCACCATCCCCTCCCCCGCCGGGTAGCGCGGCGCGTCCGCCGGCAGCAGCCCGGCGTCGGCCGCGGGCAGCACGGGGTTGGTGAAGAACGAGCCCGCGCTCCAGGTGTCGGGGTCGTCGGCGTCCAGCACCATGCCCTTGCGGGCGCGCAGCCGCAGCACCGCGGCGCGGACCTCCGTCAGCGGCACCCGGCCGCCGACGTCCACGCCCAGCTCGCGGGCCAGCTCCGGGTAGGTCACCGGCGCCGACAGGGTGCCCGGCTTGAGCTGGAAGGTGACGTCGAGGACGACGTGGCGGCTCTCGGGGTGCGTGCCGGCCAGGGCGGTGCGGGTGCGCTTGAGCAGGGAGGTGCGGTAGCCGAAGGCCAGGTCGGCGGCGGCCAGGGTGCGCACGCGGGCGTCCACCCGGTCGTACACGCGCACGGTGGCGATGGTCTGCGCCACCTCCTGCCCGTAGGCGCCGACGTTCTGCACCGGCGTGGCGCCCACCGTGCCGGGGATGCCCGAGAGGGCTTCCAGGCCGACGAAGCCGCGCGCCACGGCGAGCGCCACGAGCCCGTCCCACGGTTCCCCCGCCGCGGCGGTGACGATCGCGCCGCCGCAGAGGTCCTGGTCGAGGACCTGCACACCGCGGGTGGCGACGCGGACCACCGTGCCGTCGAAGCCGGCGTCGGCGACGAGGACGTTGGACCCGCCCGCGAGCAGCAGCAGGGGTTCGGCGGCGGCGTCGGCGGCGCGGACGGCCGCGACGAGCTCGGCCTCGGTGCGGGCCTCGACGAGGCGGCGGGCGGGGCCGCCCACGCGCAGGGTGGTGAGGGGGGCCAGCGGGACGTCGGTGCGGGCCTGCGGCACGGCGGGGGACGTCTCGGGCGCTGCTGCGGGGTGCACCGCCCGACCCTAACCGGGCGGGGTGCCCGGCAGCGGCTGCGCGGCCCCGGGGACGCCGGAGCGCGCCGGCGGGCGGGCCGTCTGCGCCAGCAGCAGGGCCACCGCCGCCACCCCGGCCGCGACGAGCACCGCGCGCAGGATCCCCACGTGGTCGCCCAGCACCCCCACCAGCGGCGGGCCGGCGAGGAAGGCGGTGTACGCGACGGACGACACCACGCTCACCCGGGCCGCGGCGGCGTGCGGTTCGTCGGCGGCGGCGCTCATGCCGAGCGGGAAGCCGAGGGCCGCCCCCACCCCCCAGAGCACCGCGCCGAGCAGCACGGGACCGGTGCCGCTGCCGAGGGCGAAGAGCAGGACGCCCGCCACGGCGAGCACCGCGCAGCCGCGCAGCGCCGGCACCCGCCCGATGCGGTCCAGGATCTGCGGCCCGAGCACCCGGCAGACGGTCATGGCCGTGACGAACGCCGCGAAGCCGAGGACGCCCACCGCCTCGGAGGTGCGGTGGCCCTGCTCGTCGACCATGGCCACCGCGATCCAGTCGTTGGCCGTGCCCTCCACGAAGGCCATCGCGCAGACCATGAGCCCGAGCAGCAGGGTCCGCGGCTCCCGCCAGGCCGCCCGCAGACCGAGGCCGGCGGGGGTGGGGTCGTCGCCCTGCGGGGCGGAGGGGCCCGCCACCGGCAGGAAGGCGCGCACGGCCAGGGCCGTCGCCGCCAGGGCCAGCACGCCCACCGCGGCCAGGTGCGGGGCCGCGGGGACGCCGAGGGCGATGAGCGCCGAGCCCGCGCCGGCGGCGAGGACGGTGCCGAGGCTGTAGCCGGCGTGGAAGCGGGGCATGAGCGCACGGCCCAGGCGCCGCTCGACGTCGGCGCCCTCGACGTTCATCGCCACGTCCCAGGCGCTGGTGCCGGCGCCCTGCACGAAGAGCCCGGCCGCGACGAGCAGCGGGCTGGGCAGGGCGGCCAGCGCGAGCGCCACCGTGCCCGTGCCGACGGCGACGGCGGCGGCCCCGGCCAGCACGGTGCGCGCCGGCCCGATGCGCATCACGACCGCCCCGGCCAGCGGCATGGCGATCACAGCTCCGGCGGACAGGGCCAGGAGCAGCAGGCCCAGCGCGGACGACGACAGGTCGAGCTCGGCGCGCGTGGCGGGGATGCGGCTGACCCAGCTCGCGAACGCGAAGCCGTTGAGGATGAACGCGGCGTAGACGGCGGTCCGGGCGCGCTGCGAGGCGTGCGTGCCGGGCGGGGTGGACACGGCGGCGGACCTCCAGGGAGGGCGAAAGATCAGGGCAGCCGGACGACGGCGCGGGCCCGGCCCAGCACCTTGGCGCCGGCGCTGGTGACCACCAGCTCGACGCGCACGGTGCGGGTGTCCTCGTCGCGGGCGGCCACGGCCCCCTCGACGAGGACGTCGGCGCCGCGCTCGTGGTCGACGACGACGGGGTTGGTGAAGCGGGTGCCGTATTCCACGACGGCACCGGGGTCGCCGGCCCAGTCGGCGACGACCTGCCCGGCGAGGGCCATCGTGTACATCCCGTGGGCGATGACGTCGGGCAGGCCGACGGAGCGGGCGAAGCGCTCGTCCCAGTGGATGGGGTTGCGGTCGCCGCTGACCCCCGCGTAGCGCACGAGGTCGGCACGGGTGACGTGCAGGGTGCGGGGGGGCAGCGCGTCGCCCACGGCCGCGGCCTCGAAGGTGGGGCGGGGCGCGACGGTCGTGCCGTCGTCGGCGGTGCTGCTCACGGGTGCCGTCCTCGTCACGGGCTGTCGGACCGGAGCCGTCGGACCGGGGTGGTCGCGGTCAGCCGGCGGGGCGGACGACGAGCATCGAGACCACCGTGGTGACCGGCTCGCCGTCCTCGGTGGTGATCTCGTTGCGGGTGGTCACCATGGCGGTGCCGCGGACCTCGCGCACGGCGTCGACGTGCAGCACGGAGACCAGGCGGTCCCCCGCGACGACGGGGCGGTGGTGCGTGAAGGACTGCTCGCCGTGCACGACGCGGGAGTAGTCGATGCCCGCCGCCGGGTCGGTCACGAACTGCCGGTCGGCGAGCTGGGCGACCTTCACCGCGTACGTGGGGGGTGCCACGACGTCGGCGTGCCCGAGGGCGCGGGCGACCACCGGGTCGGTGTGGGCGGGGTGGGTTGCACCCACGGCCGCGGCGAACTCGCGCAGCTCCTCGCGCCCGACCTCGTAAGGCCGGGTCGCGGGGTAGGTGCGACCGGCGAAGGACGCGTCGATCCCGCTGGGTGCGCTCACGACGCCCGGGCCGCGCGGGTCAGCGGGTCTCGCGGTGGTCGCGGTGCACGCCGCAGTTGGGGCAGAACTTCTTGAGGTCCAGCCGGTCGGGGTCGTTGCGCCGGTTCTTCTTGGTGATGTAGTTCCGGTGCTTGCACTCCGTGCAGGCGAGCGTGATCTTGGGACGGACGTCCTGGCTCTTCGCGGCCACGGCTGGTGCCTTCTCTCAGCTGGTCGGTCTGGTGGGGCGTCGCGCGACGCGCACTCACCCCGAGGGTACGGCACGCATCCCCCGGCGACCGTGCCGCGGAGGACGCGCGCCCTTGGTAGCGGAGGCCGGACTCGAACCGACGACACAGCGATTATGAGCCGCTTGCTCTACCAACTGAGCTACTCCGCCGCAGCGCCGCCGGCGCGAACCGCGACGCTGAGAGCCCCGATCGAGGATTGAACTCGAGACCTCTTCCTTACCAAGGAAGTGCTCTACCACTGAGCTATCGGGGCGGAACGTCGTCGAGGGTACACGCTCCGGCAGGCAGTCACCCAACCGGCACAGCACCCCGACGTCAGAGGATCCCGGTGCCCTCTCCGGGACCGGGATCCTCAGCGTGGCGGGTGAAGGATTCGAACCTCCGTAGTCTTTCGACGACTGATTTACAGTCAGCTCCCATTGGCCGCTCGGGCAACCCGCCGCGCACGACCGGGCCCGTGGTGGGCCCGAGTGCGAGTGACACGATAGCAAGGCCGGGACGCCACACGCGCCACCGGCGACAGCCCGGCAGCACAGGCAACAGCGCAGGAGGAGCACCCGTGCCCAGCGAGTCGTCGTTCGACGTCGTCAGCAAGGTCGACCGGCAGGAGGTCGACAACGCGCTCAACCAGGCGGCGAAGGAGATCCAGCAGCGCTACGACTTCAAGGGCACCGACGCGGAGGTGCGCTGGAGCGGCGAGACGATCCTGATGCGCGCCAACTCCGAGGACCGCGTCAACGCCGTCCTCGACGTCCTGCAGACCAAGCTCGTCAAGCGCGGCGTCTCCCTCAAGGTCCTCGACACCTCCGAGCCCCGCCAGTCCGGCAAGGAGTACCGGATCGAGGCCTCGCTCAAGGAGGGCCTCAGCCAGGAGATCGCCAAGAAGATCGGCAAGCTCGTCCGCGACGAGGGCCCCAAGGGCGTCAAGACGCAGGTGACCGGCGACGAGATGCGCGTGTCCTCCAAGAGCCGCGACGACCTGCAGGCGGTCATCACGCTGCTGAAGGGCGCCGACCTGGACACCGCGCTGCAGTTCGTCAACTACCGCTGACGGGCGGAGCGGTGGACGCCGCGGG
>NZ_BAABIL010000132.1:0-6433 GCF_039542765.1 Kineococcus glutinatus | reverse complement strand
GACCTGCACCGATGCCCCACCACCGCCGTCAGTGGTCAGGACCCTGGTGAGAAAACCTCAGTGCTGACCCGCCGGCCGCCACCATCACCGAGCCTGCCAGGACAGGACCGGCACCACCCCTGAGGAGAGCACGCAGGGTCCAGGTGGGTACGGCGGAAAGGCTTGGTCGCCTCCATCGTCACCGGCCAGGCCCTGCGTGTCCGAACGCCCTCGTCCACCCGGCACGCCCGCACCCTCACGCCGCTACCGGGAAAACCTCACTTACTCGGTGACCTGAAGCCATTGTGGAGCAGACGTAGTGAACACGACATCCTCCCAGTACTGGAGCTGCTCCTCGTTGAGCCCCTTCTCAGTTGGCGCCCCGGGGTCGCTCACCAACACCACGTATGGGCTCAAGTTCAGTTCGCCTGTACGAAGTACGTTGAAGCCTGGCGCGGTCCTCTTGCACCTTTCAAGTTCGCCGGCGCAGAGGGTGACGGCTGGACCAGACTCAGTTGAGACGTCTATGACGGGGTAGCCGCCAGCCGAGCGAGCTAGCACGACCAACACGTCCGGCGGAAGCTGCTCGGGTAGCACGAAGGGACCGGGGTGTTCCTGCATCGACTGACGGACTTGGCCACGCCAGTCCATGGTTGGGTCCCCAGGCGGGATGTCGACGATCGTCCCATCTACGTGATCTTCTAGATCTTCGGCTCCAGGCCCTACCACGGGCGGGATGAAGGGAGTCGGTGCAATCATGGGATCCGGAGCAGATGCAGCGGGCTGAGCTCGCTGGATGAGTTGGCTGCTACCGCTACTACTAGGCCATGTTAGTACGAGGCCGGCCGTGAGCGATGCCGCCGCCAGAGTGCCCACACTTAGAACGGCGCGTCGACGCCACAGACGCGAGCGTCCACGTACCTTCGCTCGATCAACGAGGGCATGGACGCTATCCAGCTCGCCTCGAGTGGGTTGTGTAGCCTGCATCAGCAGATTGCGGACGCGGTGTGCTGTGCCATCAGGGGCGGGAGTGCTCATGGGGTGCTGTCCTCCGGACGATGAATTAGGCGAGTGATATCGGGAGACCGCCTGCTCGCTTGCGCGGGGCCCGTAAGGTGGGTGTCGAGTTGGCGAAGCCGGGTAAGGGCTCGTGCGCCGTGGCTCTTCACTGTGCCAACACTCACCCCCAGAATATCGGCGATTTCCTGCTCCGAACAATCGTCTAGATACCGCAGGGCCAGTACGGCGCGCTGTCGAGCGGGAAGCTGTCTGAGCAGACTCATTGCCTCGCTGCGATCGTCCACCGCAGTGATGTGTCGGGTGCTTCCCGCCGGCTCAGCAACCACATCGAGATTCACCTCTCGACGCCTGCCCCTTAAACGCCAATAAGACATCGAGGCGTGCGCGAGGGCTTGACGGGCATAGGCGGTGGGGTTCTCGATGCGAGACCACTTCACGTAAACCCGCTCTAGCACATCTTGAACGAGGTCCTCGCTGGAATGGCCGTCACCTGCAAGCAGGCGGCCCAGGCGCAGCAGTTGCGGCGTCGTGGCGATAGCCCAGTCACTGAAGCCTTCGTCTCGGCTCACTACGGTCCTTCTTTCATGGTGTCTTGACGCTCTGGCGCACGCCCGAGGTTGTCACAGGGCCGGACCCTGCCTGTGACATGCATCACAAGACGCGTCGTTGCGCGCTTGTGGCGTGGGGCCGAGAGCCTTGGGTCTGCTGCATGATCAGGTGACAGATCAGGTCACGCAGCTTGACTGGCCGGTGGGGTCATGATGGTCTCGTACTCGATAGGGGTCAGTCGACCCAGGCCGGACTGGTGGCGACGCCGGTGGTAAGTCCGCTCGATCCAGGTGACGATCGCGATCCGCAGCTCCTCGCGAGTGGCCCAGACTGGTGGTCCAGGACGTTGTTCTGCAGTAGGCCGAAGAAGCTTTCCATCGCGGCGTTGTCGCCCGCGGCGCCGACGCGGCCCATCGAACCGACCAGGCCGTACCGGGCCAGGGCGTGGACGAATCGTCGTGATCGGAATTGCGACCCGCGGTCGCTGTGGACCACGCAACCAGCCACGTCCATGCCCTCGGCGCGGCGGCGGGCGACCGCGTTGGACAGCGCGGCGACCGCCAGGCGCGACTTCTCCCCCAGAGGGGGCACCCCCACCGCGAGTCGATGGAGTAGCCCACGATGCGGCGAGAGTAAGCGTCCTTGATGGCGCGCAGGTAGAGCTTGCCCTCTCCGGTGCGGTGTTCGGTGATATCGGTGAGCCACAGCTCGTTGGGCTGCTCCGCGGTGAACTTCCGCTGGACCAGGTCATCGTGCACGGGCGGGCCGGGTTGCTTGCCGTTTTTGCAGCGCCGCTTGGCGAACGCGCTCCACCAGCCGTTGTCCGCGCAGATCCGCCATGCGGTCCGCTCGGCCATCACCTCGCCGGCCTCGGCGGCTTCCTCGTGCAGGTAGCGGTAGCCGAACTCGGGGTCCTCCCGGTGAGCGTCATGTAGGGCGTTGGTCCGGTAGGCCTCCTCCAGCTCGGCCGGGGTGACCGGCTGGGCGAGCCAGCGGTAGTAGTGCTGGCGAGCGATCTTCAGCACCCGGCACGTGATGGCGACCGGGATGCCCTCGGCGGCCAGCTCCCTCACGAGCGGGTGGAGCCTTTTCCCGGCAGGTTCGCCTGAGAGAGGTAGGCCGCGGCCCGGCGTAGGACCTCGTTCTCCTGCTCCAGCAGCCTGATGCGGGCGCGGGCCTGGCGCAGCTCCGCACTCTCAGTGGTGCTGACGCCGGGCTTGGTGCCCTCGTCCACGTCGGCCTGGCGCATCCACTTCGACAGCGTCATCACGTGAACGCCGAAGTCGGCGGCGATCTGCTCCAGCGTCACGCCGGGCTCGCGGTTGCGAGCCACCCGCACGACATCGTCGCGGTACTCGCGGGGGTAAGGCTTGGGCACAGCGACATCCTCCCAGGCTGCCTCTCGGGCAAGCCAGCGTCGGTGTCACCTGATCATGCAGCAGACCCCTTTGTCACATCCACTGACCCGCTGCAGCATAGCCAGCGATGAGCTTCCGCTAGCGGCCCGCTGCATCCTCTCAGTCTGCTTGTTGGTGACGGGCACGGCTGCTCGAGCGGCGGTGACGGCATCGAACGCCCATGCCACAGCGGGCGTGGGAAGTCTGACACCACCAGACTGATCATGCGGAGGGTTCTGCCCCAAGTCCATCACTTGACGTAGCGTTGTTTACCGCATCCATGGCCGTGGTCGTGGCTGCTCTCTCAATCGGCGCTTGCTCTAGGGCAAGAGGATGAGCCGGTTCTACGTGGCGAACTTGCCCCCTTGACGGCCACCATCAGGCGGTGACCTCAACGGCAGGCATGGTTCCTCGGCCGAGCATGGCACGTCCAGCATCACCCATGATCACGCGGTCGCGTCTACTCTCGTGGTCGCCTCTTTCGTTCAATTCTCAACCATGCTCCCCGCCGTCAAGGTGCCAACCTGATGGTCTCTCAAGGGTGTCACCGACGTGCGCCAGCCCTTAACGCCGTTCCTTGCACATTGCTACTGGACTCCCCGCGTGAGCATGGGCTAGCGTCGCCATCACCCACCGCTGGCTACGGTTTGGCCTTCCACCTATCAGGGCACCGCCGCTTGGTGATACGTCGTCGAAGGTGGGTACATCCATCGTGATGCATTAACCCCGATCGCGCCTGCCATCGGGGTTGACGATGGCTGCCCGTTTCAACATGAGGAGTCCTGTGCGCATCACTCGTACCCATCGCCTTGCTGCCGCCGTCGGTGGCGGCATGGCATTGGCGCTGTCCCTGCCGCTTAACGCTGTGGCGACCCCACCGCCCCACGCGGAGAACGCTCCTCGTGCGACGAAGAAGGTAACTTTCACGGATGATCAGATCAAGAACTCGCGGAAGGGGGACGACCACCCCCAAGCCCGAGAGGTTCGGCAACTGCACCTCCGAGAGCAAGCTCGGGCTGGGCGGCTGATCGACGCGAAGAATGTTTCAGTCGCCATCCTCGACTCCAACGTTTCTGTGGCTTGGGAGCGGGGCCGTAACGTAGAAAAGGTGACGTTCACTGCGCTAACGGCCGACGACGCCCCCGATGCAGACATGGCCGGCTTTGACATTGGGATGCTGACGGGTGAGGATCCAGAGAGTTCAGGTGTCTCCGCGAACGCCTACGGCGCCGGTATGAATCAGGCCACGTGGGATAATGGGCAGTACAGCTACAAGTCGGGTGACTGTCAGACTGCGTACGCGCGTCGCAGTGGAACTCTCGTGGGCAAGGTCAACGGCTGCTACCAAAAAGTCAAGCCCACGAACGACTACAACGGCAGCTACGACGAATTCAGCTACAACCGTTATGCCACTGCGACTGCTGAGCAGCTGTCGTGGACCGAAGACTACGTGCCCGTCGCCATGGACATTGGCTCCCGCCCGCACAGGGATCACCTGTCTCGGACTATTGGCTTGACCAACTACTTCCCGCACACCCCTGAGCACCTCTGTAACGAGGGGGCGGAAGTCTCGGTCACCGCCGGAGCGTTCTCGGCTACGGTGCCCCTGCGAAATTGTGCAGACAAGTGGCCGACCCCTGATGCGGCCAACAGTTACATGGGAGCACGTTACGACCAGGGTGCCATCTTCGGTGGCCGCTCCGCAGGGCTAGATTTCGTCATGAATCCCAAGGGGAGGCAGGGTGGGGCTTACCCGATCCTTGCCGACTGGGACAGTGCCCGCTTCTGCGTTGGTACATACTCCGGTTGCGCCGACTGGGCCATCGTAAACCCCGGATGGTGAATTGTGCCACATCACGGAAGGAGGGGTCGGTGCGCCCCTCCTTCCGTGGGGCTTTCACCTTGCTCGGTCTGGCAGTGACTGCCGCGCTCACCGCAGGCTGTACCGACGAGACCGCACCCAATTCTACTGATCCTACGGCCACTTCGATCGCCTCGGGAGTCGACTGCGTAGCCGTTCGAGAGGCATGCGAAACAGTCAACATCGACGGTCGGACCTATCGCTATTCCCTCACCTCGGGAGACGGAGCGCAGCAATTTAGAGGCGGTTCGAAGTCAGTTGTTCTTTTCGACCTAGGCGGTCCGGGTAAAGCCTTGTTCGGCACAGGAGAGGCGACCTACATCGCCAGCCAGTGGCAAGGACCAGAGAGGCTCCTGTTTCTTGAAGAGCCCTGGGTAACCCAAGAGGTCACCGGCAATTGCGCGGAATCCCTGCGACTTTTCTATCGGGGGCTGCACGACGCCACTTCTCTGCCGGCATCGAAGGTAGCCGAAGCTTGCCGTCTGCAGGAACGAGGCAAGTGGGGATGGTCGCCCAGTAATTACCGAGGGGTAGTGGAGGCAATCCTTGAGAAGGAGAAGCTCGATCTCGTAGGTGTGGTGGGCGCGTCCTTCGGTGCACCGCGAGTTCGTGCGTTGATGGAGACCTTAAATGTCGAGTGGGCGATCTTCAATAGTCCCGCCCCTTATGGCTTGGACGGCGATGAGTATGTCGACAGCCGCGCCGCCGCTGCAGTCCAAGTCGCACAGGAGGCCTGCCATGAATGTAAGGAGCCTAATGGTGTGGAAAGATTGATCGACAGCACTCAGGTGGCTCTGCGCGAGTCTCCCATAGAGTTGGAGACGCGCACGCCACTCCTAACTTCCACCGACGTTGCAGCGGCAACTATTGGATCGGCCTACCTGTCGAAGGGCGACAGGGCGGAGTTTATCAGTGAACTCGCGCGCTTTGGCCCTAAGGGAGCCGACCTGGTGGCCGAGATTTCGGATAGCACGTTATTGCGCTTTGGTGCCGAAGACATGTCTCCCGCCATTCTCGCGTACTTTGACGAAGTGTGTCGTTCGTACGCGCCCTGGGAGTCGGTAGATGGCCGAGACGACTCAGTCGCGGGAACCCTGGGACGCCTGCATGCCCCCTGTCGATCAGTGACAACTACCGGTCCTCACTCCACGCAACAACGGGGAGAGGTGGTGGTCCCCACCTGCTTGATTTACAGCGAGAGCGATGGGGTCACGCCCCCGCAATTCGTGATGCCCTGGCGTCATTCTCTTGGTTCTGAAGGGACGGTGCTGCTGGAGTCCGAAAGTGGTCATGCGTCGCTCGACATGACGCTTCGCTGTTATCGAACGCTAGTGTTGGATCAAGAGGGAGAATCGCTGAACAGCAGTGCAGGGGCGGGTCGAGTATTGGATTGAAGCTGTGCGGATACTGCGGCGAGATTAAGGGCCTTGCTTCCGCTTCTCAGGGCCAACTTCACCCGTTCACGCAGCGTCGTGAAGGCAGGCGTCGTCTGCAGCAAGCAAAAGACGGACGCGGTTTCCAGTGAGCCTTTGTCAGTAGCAGGCTGCGGCTACTGACAAAGGCTCATTGAGGTTTTCTCACCAGGGTCCTGACCACTGACGGCGGTGGTGGGGCATCGGTGCAGGTC
>NZ_BAABIL010000131.1:0-14111 GCF_039542765.1 Kineococcus glutinatus | reverse complement strand
CCGGCGACCGCGCCGCCGCCGAGGACGTCGTGCAGGACGTGCTGTCGGTGCTGGCGGGGTTCGGGCTGGCGGAGGAGGACGCCGTGGACGCCGTGCGCGGCCTGCGGGCGCTGCTGCACGGGTTCGTCGCGCTGGAGAACGCCGGGGGTTTCCGGCTGCCGCAGGACTTCGACCGCAGCTACGAGCGGCTGGTGACGGCCTACGCCGCCTCCCTGGCCTCGTGGGGCGCGCCGGTGCCGGCCCGGTGAGCGGCGCCGCCGCGGGTCCGGTCCCCGTCACCTGATCTCCGCGCGGGCCGCCGCGATGAACTCCTCCCGCCGCGCCGCGAAGCGCCCGTGCGCCGACCTCCAGATCTCGTCGTCGAAACCGACCATGCCCTGCGAGAAGAGCCGCTCCAGCTCCGAGACCTCCCGGGCCGCGGCGCGGTACGTCACCAGGGCCTCCTGCGAGCCGACGAGCCGGATGCTCTCGCGGCCCGACGCCACCTGCCCCAGGGCGCTCGCGGTGCCGGTCCTCAGTTCGTCCAGCCGGTCGGCGGACGCCCCGCCGCTGCGGCCGTGCGCCCAGCTCGTCAGGGCCGTCATGCCCGCCGTCAGGGCGGTCAGCGCATCGCCGTAGGCGGCGACGCGCCGCGCGACCAGGGCCTGGTCGCGGGCCCTGTCCAGCTGCCGGCCGACGTTGACGGTGCTGATGACGATCGACGCGGCCGACAGCAGGAGCGCCACGAGGGGCACGAACCCCGCCGCGCTGTTCAACGTCTCCACGAGGCATCCTCCTCATCGCGTGGTCGAGCACGGGAGCCGTCCACCGCCGGGCGGGTGCGCCCCGGGACCGCCCGTGCCGCGGTTCCCCGCCCGGGTGCCGTGCGAGCACCCGGGCGGGGTCCTGCAGGCGGCGGTCCCCTACGGCGCCGCCGGTGCGGCGCCCACCGGTTCCAGCAGGTACGCCACGACGATCGCCTCCTCCGCGCCCACGAGCACCTGCACGCCGGGCGCCGGGACCGGTTCCGGTTCGGGTTCCGGTCGCACGATGATCGGCGGCGTGGGGCTGGGGAAGTCGATGTCGACCAGCCGCTTGCGCAGCTCCGGGGAGATGTCGATCAGCCGCCGCTTGGGGGGGAACGGCCGGACCGGCCGCTCGGGCCGCTCCGGCAGCTCGACGTCGTCCCGCCGCCGCAGCAACCCCGCCGAGGCCGTGAGGTCCGCGCCCACCACCGCCTCCCGCGCCGCGAGCGCCGGGCCGGCCCGGAACCGGTGCGCCGCCAGCACCGGCCCCGCGTCCAGCACCGCCTCACCGATCGGCCGCACCTGCAGCTGGACGAGTTCCTCCGGCGGCACCGGTCCGACGGGCCGCAGCTGCTCCAGCCGCGGCGCCAGCTCGATGCCGTGGGCGAGGTAGCCGAGCTCCACCGGCCGCGCGACCGTCCCGCTCCCCGCGACCGGCGCCGGTTGCAGGGACAGGTTGCGGGCCAGCACCATCCCGGTCACGAGGTACGGGAAGTCCCCGCTCGCCGGGTCCGCGCCGTCGGACACCCGCGGGTGCGAGGCGTCCGCGAAGCGCCACGCCGGTGAGCGCAGCACCCCCGCGTCGAACCACGTCCGCACCACCTGCACGCACGTCAGCTCCACGGTGAGGCTCTGCACTCCCGCGTCCTGGGCGGCGTCCCCGCCCAGCGACGCCACCCCCGGCGGCAGCCCCGCCACCAGTTCGGCGATGCTGCTGCCGGGCAGCTCGAAGCGGGACCAGCCCCGCCCCTCGAGGACGTCGCTCGGCACGAACCGGGTGAGGTAGTAGCTGCCCGTGCCGTCGAGCGAGCCGATGTCCGCCCGCCCGAACTCCTCGCGGTGCTCCAGCCACGAGACGGCGGCGGCGTCGGTGACCCAGGAGTCCACGACGGCGAGGGCGGCGGTGACCTCCCCCGAGCGCCCGGTGAGGGCGAGCTCCGCCTGTGCGGCGGCGGCGCGGGCCTCGGCCTCCACCACCCGCGCCCGCCACTGCGCCTGCGCGGCGGTGTCGGCGAGGTCGGGTTGCGCCGCGTGGGTCGCGGCCAGTTCGAGCAGCGCCGTCCCCAGCGCCTGCTTGCACGCGAAGTACGTGCTGAGCACCTGCGGGGTGAGCAGCGCCTTCGCGGCGTCGTAGCGCTGCTGCTCCTGCGGGGTGGGCTGGCGCTCGGTGAGGCGGACGAGGGTCGGGTCGAGGACGTCGCGGTAGACGTCCCAGAGGAACCTCGGCTCCGGTGAGGCCACCGGCGGGCGCACCCGGCTGTTGACGAGCAGCGCGAACGCCTCCGCCCGGCCGGTGTCCTCCGCCTCCTCCGCCGGCCAGAACCGCAGGTCCTCGAAGGAGAAACCCGTCGCCGGCTGCGGCAGGGCGGAGGTGCGCCCGGCCGCGAAGCTGCGCACCCCCAGGGCGTGCAGGGCGAGCACGACCCGGGTGTCCACCCCGGGCCGCACCGCCCCCGGATCGCCGGGCATCAGGCGAAGTCCGTCGCGGGGATGCTCGGCAGCGGGTCGGGCGTCTTGCCGAGCATGTGGTTGACGAACCCGAGGATCTGCATGCCGTTGGACGTGATCGACGCGCCCCGGCGGTCCACGGTGAGGCTGCTGCTGCTCTCGGAGTGGCTGTAGCCGCCGGAGAGGCGGAACGGGCCCCAGCCGACGCTGCCGCCCCCACCGGCCCTGGAGGACGCCTGGTCGTAGGAGCTGGCGAACTCCTCCGACGTGATGGTGAGGTTGCGCGCCAGGATGACCTGGGTGGGGAACCCGACGAGCAGCCCGCTGGGCGGGTTGGCGCCGTCGGAGGGGACCCCGTCGAAGTTCCAGCCGTCGCCGGGGCGCAGGGTCCAGCCGCGGTTGACGAAGAACTCCGGGTAGAACCAGGGCCGCACCACGACGGCCTGCGCCAGCTCCACGGACAGCGTGAAGCTGTTGGTGTTGACGTCGATCCCCATGTCGTGGCTCTCGCCGCTGGCGTTCGCCCCGAAGGACCACAGGCCGAACCCGACGCCTGCGCCCGCGTTCCACGTGGTGGACTCCTGGTGGGTGGAGATGCTCCTGTGCTCGTGGGTGTGCGTGTAGGTCGTCCACCCGCGGGACTTGGCGACGTTGCCGGGCACGAGCGTCGTGTACGGGAAGGTGCTGCCGGAGTCGATGTGCGCGACGCGGCCCTTGGCGTAGCGCTCCAGCAGGGACTGCTTCCACAGCGCCATGTTGCGCAGGGTGGTCTGGTCGATGATGGCCCGCGCCTGGTCGACCATGTTGCGGTAGCCCTCGGCGGCCCACTTGCGGGTGGCGAGGTCGAGCTGCATCTCGTAGACCTCGTGGTTGGCGTTCCAGTCCGCGACGGCGGGCAGGCCGGCGGCCCCGGTGGCCGCCTGGGCGGCGGCCAGCTTGTTGCCTCGGTTGGTCCGCGCGATGAGCCACTCCGCCATGGCGTTGTCGTAGGCCCGCACGGCGGCGGAGGGCTGCGACTGCTCCGTCATCTCCCCGGACATGAGGTCCTGGACCTTGGTGGTGGTCTCCAGGAAGTCCCGGCACCGCTTGAGGCGTGCCTGCTCCTCCTCGGTGAGCTCGTGGTGCACGACCTTCGACGCCTTGAGGATCTCGTGGTACATCTCGCTGAGGCGCATGCCGCCCTTGGCGGCGTAGGACGCCTCCTGCGCGGCGTTGTCGTAGTTCGCCCCGACGCTGGGGATGTAGTCCATGAGGTTGGCGAACGAGAACGCGTGGTTCGCCAGCATCTTCTGCCCCTCGGCGGTCTGGGCGCTGAAGATGCCGTTCTCGGCGAAGTCGAGGTCTTCGGGCATCAGCGGGATGCCGGGGCGGCACCAGGTGAGGAACGTCTGCGGGGGCAGGGGCTGGTCGGGGCCGCCGCGCAGGACGACGCCGATGTTGTCCAGGAGGGTCTTGCCGAGTTCGCCGATGGTGGGCACGGGATCTCCTCGCGGTCGGTGCGGCCTCGGGGCCGGTCCGGTGGGGTGCGGCCGTCGTGGTCCGCACGGCGGGGAGAGCGCCGAGGGCGGGTCGGTGATACCGGGGGTTCCGGGGCGTCGCGGGGATCCCGCCGACCGGCGCGGTCGGTGGTCGACACCCCGACACGCCGGGCCTGGCGTCGCGGCTGCCGGACCCGCCGCCGCCGACGGCGCACGCGGCGGACCGGCGCCACCGGTTCGGCGCCACCGGTTCGACACCACCGGTTCGACACCACCGGTTCGGCGAGGAGCCCGCATGCACGACGACCGCGTCCAGGTGGAGCGCCGCATCGAGCGGTTGCTGCGGGAGCGGCTGCGTCCGGCGGTGCACGGCGAGGAGGTTCCCCTCGCCGTCGAGGTGTGGCACGCCCCGGGTGAAACCGTGCCCGTCGACGAGGGCGTCGCCGCGCCCTGCGACCCCGGCGGCCTCGGCGAACCCCGGGGGCCGGCGTGGGGCACGAGCTGGTTCCACGTCACCGGCACCGTTCCCGCGGCGTGGGCCGGGCGCACCGTCGAGGCCGTCTTCGACCTGGGCTTCGCCGTGGACCGGCCGGGTTTCTCCGCAGCGGCCCTCGTGCACCGCCGGGACGGCACGCCGCTGAAGGGTCTGAACCCGCAGAACACCTGGTTGCGCATCGCCCGGCCCGCCGGCGAGGTTCGAGATCTGCGCCCACCGCTTCCCCGACCCGGGGACCGACCACGGCACCCACCGGATGCGGTACGCCCTCGTGCCCGGCGCCGACCTGCTCGAACGCCCGCTGGCCGGTGCGGCCGCACCCGACCTCGACGGCGACGGCGTCGACCTGGCGCTGCGCCTGGCCCGCGACCCCAGGGGTGCGGGCGGGGCCTGGGCCGCCACCCGCGACGGTCGCCGGACCCATCCGCGCAGCACCGGCCGGAGCCGTCCGCCGCGTCGTGGAGGATCACCCGTCCGGCGGTTGCGCCGGGTTCCGGCGGTTCTCCCAAACTGCTGGACCGCCACCGGGCGCGCTGGCACGATGGCGGGGTGCCCGGCTTGTGGCAGTCGCTGCCCCGGGGGCGGGTCACGTTCGTCATGACGGACGTGGAGGGCTCCACCCGCCTGCTGCGGCGTGCCGGGGAGGACTACGCGGCCCTGCTGCAGCGCCACCGCGTGCTGCTGGAGCGCACCTGGGCGGCCTGGCGCGGCGTCGAGGTGGACCGGGAGGGCGACGGCTCCCTCGTCGCGTTCGCCAGCGCCGACCACGCGCTCGCCGCCTGCGCCGAGGCCCAGGGCCGCATCGAGCGCGAACCGTGGCCGGTGGGGATGCGCTTCCGCGTCCGGATGGGCGTGCACACCGGCCTGGCCGCCCCCCGCGGGCGCCGCTACGTGGCGCTCGCCGTGCACCAGGTGGCGCGGGTGACCTCCGCCGCGCACGGCGGGCAGGTGATCGTCACCGCCGACACCGCGGCGGCCGCCTCCCCTGCCGTCGCGGGCGCCCTGGCGCCGCTGGGGCGCTTCCGGGTCCGCGACTTCGACGCCCCCGTGCCGCTGCTGCAGCTCACCGGCCACGGCCTGCCCGGCACCTTCCCCGCCGTCCGCGCCCTGCCCGCCGAGGGGCACAACCTGCCCCGGCCGCTCGACGCCCTCGTCGACCGCGACGCCGAGCTGGCGCGGCTGGCGGAGCTGCTGCCCGCCGCGCGGCTGGTCACCCTCGTCGGCACCGGTGGCGTCGGCAAGACGCGGCTGGCGGTAGAGGCCGGGCAGCGCGCCGTCCCCGGCTGGCCCGGCGGGGTGTGGTTCGTCGACCTCGCGCCGCTGCCCGGGCCGGACGCGGTGGCCGCGGCGGTCGCGGTCGCCGTCGGGGTGGCGGGCGTGCCGGGGGCCGAGCCGTGGCAGGACGTCGTGGAGCACCTGCGCCGGGAGCGGGCCCTGCTGGTGGTCGACAACTGCGAGGTGCACCGGGAGGAGGTCGCCCGGCTGGTCGCCGACCTGCTCTCGGCCTGCCCCGGCGTCCACGTCCTCGCCACCAGCCGCGAGCCGCTGCACGTGCCCGGCGAGCGGCTGCTGCGGCTGGCCCCGCTGGCCGTGCCGGAGCGGGCCGGGCGCGACGTCGCACCCGCCGAGGCGCTCGCCGCCCCGGCCGTCCGGCTGTTCGTGGAGCGCGCCCGGGCCGTGCAGCCGGACTTCGACCCCGACCCCGCCGCGGTGGCCTGCGTCGTCGACATCTGCCGCCGCCTCGACGGGCTGCCGCTCGCGCTGGAGATCGCCGCCGCGCGGATCGGCGTGCTGCAGCCCGCGGACGTCCTCGCGGGCATCCGCCGCTCCCTGCGGATCCTGCGCAGCGGCGACACCACCCAGCCGCGGCGGCAGCGCACCCTGGACGACCTGCTCGACTGGAGCGTGCGGCTGCTCACCGCGGAGGAGCGGCTGGCGCTGGCCCGCTGCGCGGTCCTCGGCGGCGCGTTCGGCGTCGAGGCCGCCACCGCGGCGGTGGCCGGCGACCCCGCCGACGAGGGGGACCTCGGGGGGGACCCCGACGGCGGGGTCGACGAGTACCTGGTCCCGGAGCTGGTGTGGTCGCTGGCGGAGAAGTCCCTGCTGGTGGCCGCGCCCACCGCGGGCGGCACCCGCTACCGGCTGCTGCAGACCGTCCGCGACCACGCCCGCGCCCTCGCCGCACCCGCCGAGCAGCGCGCGACGGCGCGGCGGCTGGCCCGCTGGTACCTGGACCGGCTCGGTCCGGAGCACCTCGGCGGGCAGCGGTGGGTGTCCTCGGTGGCCGCCGAGCTGGACAACGTCCGCAGCGTCGTCGCGCAGCTGGCCGGCGGTGGCGACGGCGACGGGGCGATCGCGCAGGAGCTGGCCGTCGTGCTCGGCAGGTACCACGAGGCGGTGCAGCAGCTCCGCGAGGGCGTCACGGAGACTACCCGGCTCGCCGCCGAGCTGACGGCCGCCACCCCGGCCCGGGTCGCGCTGCTCACGGCGCTGGCGGACCTGCACCTGCGCGTCGGGGAGCTCGACGCCGCCGAGCGGGTGGTGGCTGAGGCCGGCGCGTTGCGTACGTCCGCCGGCGCCCCGGACTGGGACGACGTCGGCCTCGACAAGGCCGCAGGGGAGCTGGCGATCCGGCGGCGTCGCTATGACCACACGGTGGCGCTGGCCGAGCGTGCTCTAGCCGCCGACCCCTCGCTGCGTGGGCGGGCTCGGATGCACAACGTCCTCGGGTTCGCCCGGTTCTGCCTGGGAGACGCGGACGGTGCTCGCAAGGCGTTCGCCGGTGAGCTTTCGTGCTGCGAGCAGCTGGGCGACGAAGTTCTGCTCGCGCACGCCCACGGCAATCTCGCGGAGATCGAGTTGCGCGCCGGCAGTTGGGCCGCCGCAGCCCGCCACCAGCGCGCCTGTCTGGAGCTGGCCCTCGAACTCGGTCAGCAGGGCATGCTGGCTTGCACCCTCAATGTCGCGGCCCGGCTCGCCGCCGAAGGAGGGGATGGTCCCGACGTGTGGGGAACCGTCGTCCGGCTAGGCACCAAGGCGGACGACATGCTGCGCGAGAGCGGTCTCGTGCTCTACGACGAGGACCGAGAGGTTACCGAGCGGGCTCTTGCCTCCGCACGGGGTCGGTTGGGCACGTCGGGCTTCGAGGCGCAGCAGGCGGCGGGCCACGTCCTCGACGTCGCAGAGGCGGTGCGAGACGCGGAGCGCGTGCTGGCAGACGTGGAGGCGGCGACATCCACGGAGGCGCGGGCATTCGAGGACGGCGTTCCCAAGCCGCGGGGTAGCAGTCCCGGAGCGGCCAGCGAGGATGCTGCTCAGGTCACCTCATGAGAATCACTCACCACACGAGGACCATGACGGAGAGGATCGAGAACGTGGATCTGCCGGAGCAGGGTGTGAGCGCGCAGCCGGAACCCCACGAAGAGCAGGGCGAAAGCTTGGGTCAGGAGCTCGGAAAGTCAGAACCGCGACCAAATGCGGCGTCCTGGGAGAAGCGGGTGGCGTACTCGCCGAGTGAGGGCATCGCGTACCGACCGAGGGAAGTTCTCGTGCGGACGCGTGATCTCAAGCGGGCGCTGGAGGCGATCGCTGAGCTGTTCAGCGTCGAGGTATCAATCGACGGCGAGGTCGGTGGTTTCACCCGTCTCATGGGGGACTTCGACCCGTTGGTCGTCTCGGACGAGCTGTCCGCCGATGGGATCGCTGCGGTACCCAATGCGGTGTTATTCGCGGCCGCCGGCGACCCCACGAGCGACCAGTCCACCGTCCTCACCGCGAACCCGTTCACTGCGAACCCGTTCACTGCGAACCCGTTCACTGCGAACCCGTTCACCGCGAACCCGTTCACTGCGAACCCGTTCACCGCGAACCCCTTCGGATGGGGCTCCTACCCCGCGAACCCGATGGCGTCGCACCCGTGCCCGTTCGGTGTGGCCAGCGCGCTGCCGAAGGAGAGCACCTGGGCGCGCACCGGCAAGCGGCGCAGCAGCGCGCGGCCCGGCACATCGCTCCCCGTCCCCGTCCTCGGCCCGCAGCAGAAGGCTCAGGCTGCCGACGACGCCCCGGTCGTGGCCATCCTGGACACCGGGTTCGCGTTGGCGGGGTACCGGCCGGACGCGGAGTTCCTGCCCGGTGTGCTGAGCGACGCCGACGCCGCGGCGCTCCTGCCCGGGCTCATCGACGCCGGTGATGCTGACGACCCCGACCTCGACGACGACAAGTTCCTCGACCCCGTCGCGGGGCACGGCACCTTCATCGCCGGTCTCGTCGCCAGGTATGCCCCCCACTGCAAGGTCTGCGTCGTCAAGGTCGTCAGCAACCTCGGCGACGTGGACGCCTTCGAGGTGGCCAAGGCGCTCGAGGGCCTCGTCGGGAAGGTGGACTTCGTCAACCTGTCCTTCAGCGGCTACGTCGGGAAACGCGAGATCGGCCCCGTCGCCTCGGTGATCCGGACACTCCAGCGCACCCCCGGACCGCGCGGCGCAAAGGCGCCGAAGGACACCCCGCTGCGCGAGCGGGCCACGGTCGTCGTGGCTTCCGCTGGCAACGACTCCACCTGGTGCCCCAGCTACCCCGCCGCCCTCCCGGGCGTCGTCAGCGTCGGGGCGATCGGCCCCGACGGTCCCGCGCCGTTCACCAACTTCGGTCCCTGGGTGCGCGCCTGCGCCCCCGGTGTCGAGCTCGTCAGCACGTTCTTCACGGGTTTCAACGGCCCGGCGGCCGCCGTCGACGGTCTGCCCGACCCCGACAGGTTCACCGGCTGGGCGCGCTGGAGCGGCACCTCGTTCTCCGCGCCCGTCGTCGCGGCCCGGCTCGCGCGGGAGGTGCAGCTCACCGGCTGCACCCCGGTGCAGGCCGTGGCCCGGCTCATCGACGCCCCCGGCCTCGGGGCCATCCCCAACCTCGGGACGGTGGTCAACCCGTGACGGGTGGGACCTGGTGAGCAGCGACCCGACGGCCTGGATCTGCCGCACCTGCGCGAACCAGCACCCGCCGACGGCCGAACCGCCGGCGGTGTGCCGCATCTGCGCCGACGACCGGCAGTTCGTGCCCGCCGGGGGGCAGGAGTGGACGTCCCTGGCGGAACTGGCCGCCGAGGGGCACCGCACGAGCTGGTCGGAGGTGGAACCCGGGCTGTTCCAGCTCACGGTCACCCCCCAGGTCGGCATCGGCCACCGCGGCCTGCTCGTGACGACCCCGCGCGGCGGCGTGCTGTGGGACCCGCCCGGCTACCTCGACGACGAGGCCGTCCGGTTCGTGCGCGACCACGGCGGGCTGCTCGCCACCGCCCGCAGCCACCCGCACCTGTGCGGGGTCGACGCCGAGTGGAGCGCCCGCTTCCCCGGCCCGGACGGCACCGGCGCCCCGCGGTGGGTGCCGCGCCGCGACGCCGGCTGGCTGCTGCGCCCGGAGGGTTCCGTCCGCTGGTGGGAGGACCGCGCCGAACCAGCCCCCGGGGTGACGCTCGTCCGCTGCGGTGGGCACTTCGCCGGCAGCGCCGTGCTGCACGTCGCCGCGGCGGCCGGTGGGCGCGGCGCCCTGCTGGTGGGGGACACCCTCATGGTGCTGCCGGGCGAGCGGCGGGTCGCGTTCATGCGCAGCTACCCGATGCTGCTGCCGCTGCCGGAGCGGTACCTCGACCGGCTGCTGGCCGCTCTCGACGACCTCAGCTACGACCGCGTCCACGGCGCGTGGCCGGGTCGCAGCGTGGACTCCGGTGCGCGCGAGGTGGTGGCGCGCAGCGCGGAGCTGTACCGGGCGTGGCTGACCGGTGCGGCCCGCGACCCCGACCAGGACGGCTGACCCCTCCGCCGCCGAAACCCCCGCTGGAGTGCCCGCCGCACCTCACGCCGGCACCCCCACCTCGTCGCGCAGCACCACCCGCAGGTGCCGCAGGGCGCGGGCGCGGATCGGGCCGATGCTGCCCACCGGCATCGACAGCCGCGCCGACAGCTGTGCGTAGCTGAGTTCCTGCCAGCCGAAGAGGGCGTCGATGAGCGCCCGCTGCCGCTGCGGCAGCGTCGCGAGCGCGCACTGCAGGGCGCCGTGCCAGCGCTCGGCGTCGAGGCGCTCGTCGACGTCGTCCGGCACGCTCACGGCGAGTTCCCCCACCTCCGGGGCGGGGGCCTCACGCCGCTGCCGGCGCAGCACCGCCAGGCACTCGCGGGCGGCGGTCGTGCGCACCCAGCCGGGCAGGCAGGCCGGGTCGCGGATGTCGCCGACGCACCGCACCAGCTGCAACCACGTGGCCTGCAGCACGTCCGCGGTGTCGTCCGGGCCGAGGCGGTGCTGGCGCGCCACGGCCAGCACGACGCGTCGGTAGCGGGTGAGGATGATGCGCCACGCCTCGTCGTCGCCGCTGCGCAACCTCTCGTGCAGGTCGGTCGCGCTCAGCGCGTCGTGGTCCCCCGAACGTGGTGCGGGTGCTGCTGCGTCCACCATGACTGCCCCCCGTGCCTCTCGCCCCGGTCGGTGCGGTGGCGGTTCCCGCCGCCGCGAGTAATTCAGTTTGTGCCGGGGTGGGAGATCGACTCAGTCGTTCGCAGGACGTCTGATGTGTCGTCCTGCGAACACTGCGGCGGGTTCCCCGGTGGTAGGGGCGGGCGGTGACGATCCCGGGGCGGGCTCGTGGAACGGGTGGGGCGGAAGGGGTTTCAGGTACGGACACCGCACCCGGCGGGTGGGGCGGTGAGAGCCGTGGTCGCCGGCCGGAGCCGGCCGTCACTAACCTCCCGGCGCGTCCCGCTCGATGCGGTACAGCGCGAAGGGCGCCGACTCCTGGACGCCGTCCAGCCCCTCCACCAGGCCGGGGCGCACCACCCGCCCCACGTGACGCATCCCCACGCGTTCCATCACGGCGCGCGAGGCGGTGTTGTGCTCCTCGGTGAACGACAGCACCTCCTGCGCACCCAGCACCTCGAACGCGAAGCGCACACCGGCGCGGCCGATCTCCGTGGCGTACCCGGCGCCCCGGAAGGGCGTGCGCACGGCCCACCCCAGTTCCAGGCAGGGCCGCTCCTGCAGCACCGTGCGGGAGAGCCCACCGCGACCGACGAGCTCGCCGTCCTCGCGCCGGTGCGCCAGCCACTTGCCCACGCCGTCCCGCCGCCAGGCCTCCTCCGCCTCCTGCGCCCACCGCCGCGCCTGCTCCGGGCTCCACGCCCCGGCGTACCAGCGGGCGATGTGCGGGTCCTGGTGCACGAGCCACACGTCCTCGGCGTCGGCCGCGGTGACCGGGCGCAGCACCAGCCGCCGCGTCAGCACCACGCGATCGCCCGGTCGATCCCCCCGCCCCTCGGCCACGCGGTGATCGTGCCAGCTCCCCGCCGGTGCGGACAGACCGGCGGGACGGCGCCGGGCGCCCACCCGGCTAGGGTCACCGAGCTGTCCGACGGGGCGAGGAGGAACGCGTGGACGCGACCGGCACGCCGCAGGAACGGCGGCAGCTGCAGGAGGCCCTGCAGGCCGAGGCCGACCAGGTGGTCGAGGACCTGGGGCTGCCGGCCCTGCTCGGGCGGATCGGGCAACCGCACCGCGTCGGCAGCTCACGGCTGGGGCTCATGGTGTGGCGCGACATCGACGTCACCGTCGTCTGCGACGACCTGACCGCCGCGTCGGCGGCGGTGGTCGACGCCGCGGCCCACCTCGGCGCCCGGCCGGACGTGCGCGAGGTCCTCTTCCGCAAGGAGACCGGGCGCTTCAACCTGCACCCGGCGCGCTACCCCGACGGGCTGTACCTGCGCCTCGACCACGCCGCCCCCGGCCGGCCGGGGTGGAGGCTGGACATCTGGTTCGTCGACGAGCCCGACCGCCAGCCCGACCTCGCGCACGTCCGGTCCCTGCCGGCGCGCCTGACCCCGCAGGCGCGCGACGCGATCCTGCTCGTCAAGCACGCCTGGGCCGGGCGGGACGGGTACGGCACGACGGTCACCAGCCACGACGTCTACACGGCCGTCCTCGACGACGGCGTCACCGACGTGCAGGGGTTCACCGACTGGCTCGGCGCCCGCGCCGCGACGTCCCGCTGATCGCGGTCGCCGCCGGGGCGCCGTCGACCGGGCCCAGCGCGGTGCTCGTGGCGGAGTTCGCCAGCTCCTGCCCGCGGATCAGCCACCCCAGGTGGTCGTGCCACGCGGAAGCACCCACCGCTGCGCGATGCCTGCGCACTCCTCGATCAGCTCGAAGTCGCGGTCGTGGTGCAGGACGGCCGCCTTCGCCACGGCGGCGTGGGCCGCGACCAGGACGTCCACCGGTCCTGGTCCGCGGTGCTGCCCCTCGGCGACGAGCCCGCTCTGGATGGCCCGAGCGTGGACGTCCACCTCTTCCGACCCGTGGAGCACGCGCATCGCCGCGGTGAGGTGCTGCCACTGCCGCAGGTGGTCGGCCTCGTTGCGGGCGGAGACCTCGACCTCGAGCAACGTCGGCGTGCAGATGATCAGCTCGTGATCAGCCCGCAGCGCCTCCACGACGTCACGGACACGCGGTTCGCCGAAGCGCTGGATGACGCTGTTGTCGAGGACGAACCTCACGCAGCGCCCTCGTCGCCGCTGCCGGTGCTGCTCGGGTCCTGCGCGTACTCGTCGAGCTCGGCCTGCTCGTGGGCGAGGTGTTCACGCCTGGCTTCGAGGTGGGCGTCGCCGGAGAAGCCGCCGGCGTCGACGTGGTTCCACGGCTCGCTCCACGCTCGGTCCTCCTCCGCCTTCTCCACGACAGCGCGCAGGGCGGCTTCGACGGTGTCCGCGACCGGGCGCGGAACCGCGACCTCGCCCGACCGGCGCCCGCCCCCGCACACCGGGCCTGGTCGCGCGGCGGCGCAGCGGCGAGACTGGGCGGGTGCCCGTTCCCGCGCTGGACCGCCTCGACGAGCGGACGCGGGCGAGGCTGCTCACCGGCGCGCAGCGGCGGCGGTTCCGCCGCGAGGAGGTCGTCTTCCACGCCGGCGACCCGGCCGCGAGCATGCACGCGCTGCTGTCCGGGCACGTCAGCGTGAGCGTGACGACACCGCTGGGCGACACGGTCATCTTCGCGGTGCTGGGGCCGGGCGCGCTGTTCGGGGAGTTGTCGCTGCTGTCCCCGGACGCCACCCGCTCGGCGACGGTGACGGCCCTGGAACCGGCCGAGACCCTCGCGGTGTCGCGCGAGCGCCTCATGGCGCTGCGCGCCTCCGAACCCGCCCTGGACCGGTTCCTGCTCGACCTGGTCGCCGACTACGTGCGCCGGCAGGACGTCCGGCTGCTGGAGGCGCTGTACGTGCCCGCCGACAAGCGGGTGCTGCGGCGGCTGCTGGCGCTGGTGCGGGAGTACGGCGGCGGTGCGCCGGGCACCACGGTGCCGCTGACGCAGGAGGTGCTGGCCACGATGGCGGGCACCACGCGGCCCACGGCGAACCAGGTGCTGCGCTCGGCGCAGGAGGCGGGGTTGCTGGCGCTGGAGCGCGGCCGGCTCACCGTGCTGGACCCGGCGGGGTTGGCGCGCCGGGCGCGCTGAGGGCCGCACGCGGACCGCTCCTGCGGGGCGCGGGGGACCGGGCGCTGTGTCGGCGGCACGACGCTGCGGCCGTCGGCTGCCGCACGGTGCCGCCGGCGCCGGTGGCCGACGCTGTCGGGGACGGCGCGACGGGGCGCCGCGGCAGCGGGGGGAGCGGGCCGTGCGGACCACGAGCGGTGCGGGCGCAGCGGGCGGGGT
>NZ_BAABIL010000130.1:0-7893 GCF_039542765.1 Kineococcus glutinatus | reverse complement strand
GCCGGGGCCAGGCCCAGGTCGGCGCGGGCGTCGAGGCGCACCCGGTGCACCCGCCCGTCCGCGGCGGTGGTCCAGACCTGCGCCGGGGACACCGTCGTCAGCTCGTCGAGGCCGTCCTCGCTGCGGAAGACCAGGGCGCTGGTGCCGCGGCGGGCCAGCACACCGGCCACCAGGGGGGCCATCCGCGCGTCGGCCACCCCGATCGCGGCGGCGGCCGGGCGCGCGGGGTTGGTGAGCGGGCCCAGCACGTTGAAGGCCGTGGGGATGCCGAGGGTGCGCCGCACCGGGCCGGCGTGGCGGAAGCCGGGGTGGAAGACCTGCGCGAAGCAGAACGTGATGCCCGCCTCGACGGCGACGTCCGCCACCCGGGCCGGCGGCAGGTCCAGCCGCACCCCGAGCTCTTCCAGCAGGTCGGCGGAACCGCAGGCGGAGGAGGCGGCCCGGTTGCCGTGCTTGACGACGCGGTGACCGGCCCCGGCCAGGACGAGCGCGGCCATGGTGGAGATGTTCACCGTGTGCGCCATGTCGCCGCCCGTGCCGACGAGGTCGACGGCCGGGCCGGGCACGGCGATGGGCACCGCGTGCTCGAGCATCGCGGTGGCCAGGCCCTCCAGCTCCTCGACCGTCTCGCCCTTGGCCCGCAGCGCCACGAGGAAGCCGGCCAGCTGCACGCCCTCCACGTCGCCGTCCATGACCCGGTCCATCGCCCAGGCCGTCTGCCCGGCCTCGAGGTCGCGGCCGGCGACCAGGGCGGCGATGAGCTGGCGCCAGGTCGGTTCACCGGCGGTCGGCGCGCCCGCGGTGGGGCGCTCGGAGCTGCTCGTGGTGCTGCCCATGGGTGCCCTCCGGCCGGCGGGAGCCGCCGGCGGGAGCCGGGCGGCGGCGCCGAGCGTACCGACGCCCCACCGGCCGGGGACGGGCGCCGGGCACCTCCCGCGCACCTCCCGCGCACCTCCCGCGCACCTCCCGCGCACCTCCCGCGCACCTGCCGCGCACCTGCCGCGCACCGCGGCGGGGGCGGCGACCACGGTGCGGGCACGCCCCTGTGCAACACGTCGCACCGGGGCGGCAGGGCACCGCGAGGCCCATGGGGCAATAATGCAGATCGTGGCGAGCGCACAGGCAGTCCAGAGCAGCACGCCGAGTCCGCTTCACGGCTCGGTCAACCGGCCCAACGTCGTCTCGGTCGGCGTCATCGTCTGGCTGTCCAGCGAGCTGATGTTCTTCGCTGGGCTCTTCGCGATGTACTTCACGATCCGCTCCGTGGCACCCGACCTGTGGGCCTGGGGCCCGGAGCAGCTGAACATCCCCTTCTCCAGCGTCAACACGACGATCCTGGTGATCTCGTCGTTCTGGTGCCAGTTCGGGGTGTTCGCCGCGGAGCGCTTCCAGCCGTACCGCACCGGCAGCCTGCTGCAGGTGGGCAAGTGGGGCATGACCGAGTGGTTCGTGCTCACCTACATCTTCGGCGCGATCTTCGTGGCCGGGCAGGTGTACGAGTACGCCCACCTGATCCACGACGGGCTGTCCATCAGCACCAACGCCTACGGATCGGTCTTCTACCTCACGACCGGTTTCCACGGCCTGCACGTCGTCGGCGGCCTCATCGCCTTCCTCCTGGTGATCGGCCGGTCCTTCGCCGCCAAGCGCTTCGGGCACGCCGAGGCGACCAGCGCGATCGTCATCAGCTACTACTGGCACTTCGTGGACGTGGTCTGGATCGGCCTGTTCACCGTGATCTACATCCTGAAGTGACCGGCCAGCTGCGATCAGCGCACCCGCCAGCCCAGCAACGACGGAAGCGAGCTCGACGACCGTGACCAGGACCCTCACCGCGCTCAGCGCGCGCCGCCGCCACCCGCTGGCCGTCGCGCTCCTGATCGCTCTGGCCCTGACCCTGATGGGCGGGCTCTACGCGGCCCTGGCGCCGCAGCCGGCCAGCGCCCAGACGGCCTCCGCCTCGGCGGAGGACATCGAGGAGGGCAAGAAGCTCTTCCTCGCCAACTGCGCCACCTGCCACGGCTTCAACGCCGCCGGTGGCGACCCGGCCGTGGCCGGCGCGGGGACCGAGGGCACGGTCAGCGGCCCCTCCCTCATCGGCGTGGGTGCGGCGTCGGTCGACTTCCAGGTCGGCACCGGGCGCATGCCGCTGGTCTACCAGGGCCCGCAGGCGGCGGTCTCGGAGAAGATCCGCTTCTCGCAGGAGCAGATCGACCAGATGGGCGCCTACATCGCCTCCCTGGCCCCCGGCCCGGCCAAGCCGACGGAGGAGGTGCTCGACTACTCGGGGCTGTCCGAGGAGGAGATCGCCCGGGGTGCGACGATCTTCCGCACCAACTGCGCGATGTGCCACAACTTCGCCGGCGCCGGTGGCGCCCTGACGGCGGGCAAGGTCGCCCCGGACCTGTTCGGCACCTCCCCGCAGCACATCTACGAGGCGATGACGACCGGGCCCGGCCCGATGCCCGTCTTCAACGACAACATCATCGCCCCCGAGGACAAGACGGCGGTGATCGGCTTCCTCAAGACGATCCACGGCGAGACGGAACCGGGCGGCAACCCGCTGGGCTACCTCGGGCCGGTCACGGAGGGCCTGTTCGCGTGGGTCGCCGGCATCGGTCTGCTCATCGTCTGCTCGATCTGGCTCGGGATGAAGTCGTCGTGACGCCGCAACAGCGCGCGTCGCACCAGCACTCGTGCGGGCAGCACGGACAGGCACGGACAGGACGGGGACGATGACCCAGGAGACCCAGCCGGCAGCCCAGCCGCCGAGCCCGGGGCACGGCACGAGCACGGCGGTCAGCACGGCCACCGAGGAGCGGCACCCCGAGCGCTTCACCGACCCGGGGCTGCCGCCGCACCGGCACCGCATGGGCGACACCGACCCGCGCGCGGCCAGGCGGGCGGAGCGGCAGGTGGCGCTGCTGTTCGTGCTGTCCATGATCGGCACGCTCGGCATCATCGCGGCGATCATCGGGCTGAAGTACGACAACACGTTCGAGCGCATCAGCCTCTCGACGAAGGCCATCGGCCTGGCGATGTTCCTGTCGCTGTTCTGCCTGGGCGTCGGCGCGGTGCACTGGGCCAAGACGCTGCTGCCGGACGACGAGCGCATCGACTACCGCCACCGCCAGCGCGGCACGGACGCGGAGCGGGCCAAGGCGGTGGCCATCCTCAAGGAGGGCGCCGACGAGGCCGGCCTGGGCCGTCGCCCGCTGATCCGCAACACGCTCATCGGGGCGCTGGCGCTCTTCCCCATCCCGGCGGTGTTCTTCTTCCGCGACACCGGTCCCCTGCCGGAGGGTGCGCTCTCCCGCACCTGGTGGGAGGAGGGCAAGTACCTCGCCAAGGACCCCGAGGGCGGGCGCATCCTCGCGGCCGACGTCAGCCTCGGTTCCGTCGTGCACGTCATGCCCGACGACATCGACGAGGCCGGCGAGGACCTGCTCGCGGAGAAGGGCAAGGCGGCCGTCCTCCTCATGCGCCTCAAGCCCGAGGAGATGCTCGACAAGCAGAACGAGTGGGGTGTCGACGGCATCGTCGCCTACTCCAAGATCTGCACCCACATGGGGTGCCCGGTGGCCCTGTACGAGCAGAACACCCACCACCTGCTGTGCCCGTGCCACCAGTCGACGTTCGACCTGGACCAGGACTGCAAGGTCGTCTTCGGCCCGGCGAAGCGTCCCCTCCCCCAACTGCCGATCACGGTGGATGCCGAGGGATACTTGGTGGCACGGTCCGATTTCCACGAGGCCGTCGGCCCGAGCTTCTGGGAGCGCGGATGAGCCCGCAGACCACGACGAAGGACCGCGCGGCCACGGCCGTCGCGAACTTCGCCGACGACACCGCCGGCGCGAGCAAGATCGTCAACGGCTTCGCGCGCAAGGTCTTCCCCGACCACTGGTCGTTCATGCTCGGGGAGATCACCCTCTACAGCTTCGTCATCCTGCTCTTCACGGGCACGTTCCTGACGTTCTTCTACGTGCCCAGCGCCGCGGAGACGACGTACGAGGGCATCTACGCGCCGCTGGCGGGGACGCACGTGTCGGAGGCCTACGCCTCGACGCTGAGCCTCTCCTTCGACGTGCGCGGCGGCCTGATCATGCGCCAGGTCCACCACTGGGCCGCGCTGATCTTCGTGGCCTCCACGGTCGTGCACATGTTCCGGGTCTTCTTCACCGGGGCGTTCCGCAAGCCGCGCGAGATCAACTGGGTGATCGGCGCCCTGCTGGCCATCCTGGCGGTCTTCGAGGGCTTCACCGGCTACTCGCTGCCCGACGACCTGCTGTCCGGCACCGGCATCCGCATCGCCGAGGCGATCATCCTGGCCGTGCCCGTCGTGGGCACGTACATCAGCTTCTTCCTCTTCGGCGGCGAGTTCCCCGGTCACGCGTTCATCCCGCGCTTCTACACGATCCACGTGCTGCTGCTGCCGGCGGTCATGCTGGCGCTGGTGGCGGTGCACCTGATGCTCGTCGTGGTGCACAAGCACACGCAGTACCCCGGCCCGGGCCGCACCAACGACAACGTCGTGGGCTTCCCGCTCTACCCGGTCTACATGGCCAAGGCCGGTGGCTTCTTCTTCATCGTCTTCGGCGTGATCGCCCTCATCGCGGGGTTCGTGTCCATCAACCCGATCTGGGCGTACGGGGCGTACGACCCCTCGCCGGTGACGGCGGGGTCGCAGCCGGACTGGTACATGGGCTGGCTCGACGGCGCGGTGCGCCTGATGCCGGGCTGGACGGAGATCTCGGCGTTCGGCTACACGCTCTCGCTGAACGTCTTCATCCCCACCACGGTGATCATCCTCGTGGTGATGAGCGTGCTGGTGGCGTACCCGTGGATCGAGCAGATCGCGACGGGTGACTACCGCGAGCACCACCTGCTGGACCGCCCGCGCAACCAGCCGACGCGCACCGGTCTCGGCGTGATGGCGCTGACCTTCTACGCGCTCCTGCTGGTCAGCGGCGGCAACGACATCATCGCGCACACGCTCAACATCAGCATCAACGACATCACGCGCTCGCTGCGGCTGCTGTTGTTCGTGCTCCCGCCCATCGCGTTCTGGGTCACCAAGCGCATCTGCCTCGGGTTGCAGCGCAAGGACCGCGAGAAGGCTCTCCACGGCCGGGAGACGGGCCGCATCGTCCGCCTGCCGCACGGTGAGTTCATCGAGGTCCACGCCCCCCTGTCCGACCACGAGCGCTGGCTGCTGGTGCAGCACGAGCAGCAGCGCCCGCTGGAGCTGGCCGACGGGGCGGCCGGCGCCAACCCGGACACGCTGTTCGGCAAGGTGCAGCACGCCCTGTCCCGGTTCTACTTCGACGACCGCGTCGAGCCGGTGACGCCCGCGGAGCTGGCCGCGGCGCACCACCACCACGACGACCACCACGTGGCGATCGACCAGTCGGCGGAGGGCAACGCGAAGATCACCAACTCGCTGACGACGCAGGGCTGAGCCCGGCACGTCCGCGCACGGCAGCGGCCCGGTGGGGATCTCCCCCACCGGGCCGCTGTCGTTGTGGTGCTCGCGTGGATCCCCCACGCCCCGGGTGCCCGCGTGGCTCGGGTCAGCCTCGCGCCGCCTGCGGTCCGCCCGTCGCGCGCAGCAGGCGGTGTGGTCCGGTGGGCGTCCGCCGGGGATCTGCCGCGACGACCGCCACGGCAGCCGTCGGCAGGGCGCAGACCGCCACCGCCACCATCGGGCGGACCACGTCGTGCAGTTCTGCCGCCACCCGGGCCGGCAACCGGTGTCCGCCGCGGCGCTGTGTCCACCACCGGCACGACGTCCTGCCTGCTCCCCGCCCGTGGGCGGCGAGGACGACGTGCCTACGTCGCCGGACCGCCCGGTTCAGGCCGCGAGGGCCGAGGCGGCCTTCCACTCCTCGAAGCTCATGTTCCAGGCCGTGTACCCGTTGCCCGGCTCCATGCCGCGATCGGAGCCGACGAACTCGACGACGTCACCCACCTTGGAGTGCTCGAACATCCACTTCGCGTCGGCGGTGCTCATGCCCGTGCAGCCGTGGCTGACGTTCGCCCTGCCCTGCGAGCCGACCGACCAGGGCGCGGCGTGGATGAACTCGCCGCTGTTGGTCAGCCGCATGGCGTACTTGACCTCGAGGGAGTAGTAGTCGGGGTCGTCCGGGCTCACCCCGGTCGTCTCGGCGTCCATCGTCCGCTCCGACTCCCGGCTCATGATGACCTTGACGCCGCTGCGGGTGACGTACTTCCCGCCGCTGCCGCTCTTGCCGGTGGTGACCGGGATCGTGTTGATCACCTGTCCGTTCTCACGCATGGTCAGGGTGTGGTTCTGGATGTCCACGGTGCTGACCACGGCGGAGCCGACCCGGAAGTCGATGTCGCGGTTCTCGGTGCCCCAGACCCCGGGGGCGACCTCGACGCCTGCGAGGTCGACGTCGACGTGCACGGGCGTGTCCGCGGGCCAGTACTCCCGCGGCCGCCACTGCACCTGGCCGGCCGACACCCAGTGCCAGGCACCTTCGACGTTCGCGGGCGTCGTCACGGCGAGGTGGCGCTCGACCTCGGCGCGGCGGTCGTCGGCGACGTCCTCGTCGAGCAGGACGATGACCGGCATCCCCACACCGACCGTCCACCCGGCCCGCGGCGCCACCGACGCGGCGACCTGCGTGGTGGGCGCCAGCGTGGTGAGGGTGCTCGTGCTGTCCTGGGTGAGGCCGCTCGTGCTCGTGCTCGTGGCGCGCACGGTGTAGGCGGTGGCGGGGGCCAGCGGGGCCGAGCTGGTCCAGGTGGCCCCCCCCGGGTCGGTGGTGCCGGGCAGGGGCGCCCCGCTGGCGTCGCGGACGTCGACCGCGGTGAGCGTGCCACCGCTGACGTCGACCCGGACGGGGGCGTCGAGCCGGACCTGCTGCGTGCCGTCGCCGGGGGTGACGGTGACGACGGCCGGAACGGGCGCCGGCGTGCTGGACGTCACCGCTGTGGGCCCGGAGGCTCCCAGGCCACCTGCGCCGCCCTGGCAGCCGCTGACGGCCAGGAGACCCGCGACCGCGGCCGCGACCGCCCACGTCGTCGAACTACGCACCTGCACTCCCCCGTACCGGCCGCCGAGCGGCCACTCGTCCCCACCTGCAGCGCCACGCCGGCTCACCCGCACGCGCCCCTCCTGAGACCGGACGCACCGGGAGCCGCCGGTGTTGCACGCGGGTGCACATCGTCTCGCGGTACCGCACCGGCACCACCGAGCTGACAACACACGCCGGGGCCGGGTTGATCCGGCCGCCGCCCCGTGTCGGCCTGGGCCCGCACCGGCGCGAACGCGGCGAGGCCGGCAGCCGCGGAGCGGACTGCCGGCCTCGGGCGCGCGGGTGCTCAGTGGGCGTGCTCGCCCACCCAGTACTCGTACACCCAGCCGCAGAGGAAGACGAGCGAGAAGGCGACCCCGATGATGGACAGCCACCACCCGACGGCTGCGCCGGTGAAGACGAGCGCCGCCCCGAAGGACAGGGCCAGGGGCCACCAGCTGTGCGGGCTGAAGAAGCCCTGCTCCCCCGCGCCCTCGTGGATGTCCGCCCGCGGGTTGTCCTCCGGCCGCTCGTCGATGCGCGCTGCCGTCACGGCCAGGTAAGCACCGACGAGGATGGCCAGGCCACCGGTCAGCAGGAGGGCGACGAAGCCGACGAGCTCGTTCCAGCCGGTGAGGATGCCGTACACGAAGGCGACGGGCACGAAGAACAGCACACCACCGCTGAACAGCCAGGTCTCGTTCTTCATCAGTGGGCGCCCTTCCCGCGGAGGTCCTCACTGCGACCGGCCAGGTCGGCCTCGCCGTAGACGTGGTCGAGCAGGTTCTTGTCGGCGGTCGGCGTGTCGTGCCCGACGACCTCGGGGTGGTGCAGGTCGAAGGCGGGCCGCTCG
>NZ_BAABIL010000129.1:0-4794 GCF_039542765.1 Kineococcus glutinatus | reverse complement strand
GCCTCGGCCGCCGAGCGCGAGCCGCGGGCCATCCCGACGTCGAGGTCGCCGACGCCGGCGACGGCGTCGATGCGGCCCAGCTCCTCCTCGGCCTCGGCCAGGGCGGTGGCGACGGCCTGCACGATCCCGGCGACGCGCTTGCCGGCGGCCTGCGCCTCCTCGGGGGTGCCGGAGTAGTCGGGGGTCTCCTCCGCCGGCGGCTCGAAGGCCGGGGCGGGGGTGGTCTCGATGAGGGGGCCCCGGCTCATCGCCGGGCACTGCACCGGCGCGGTCCACAGCCGCTCCAGCTCCTCGTCCAGCCAGGTGACGGTGAGGGAGGCGCCGGCCATGTCGAGGCTGGTGACGAGCTCGCCGACCTCGGGGGCGACGATCTCGTAGCCCTCCTCGCGCAGCCGGGTGGCGATGCGGCCGTAGAGGAGGAACAGCTCCTCGTACTTGGTGCCGCCCAGGCCGTTGACGAGCACCGCGATCCGCTGCCCGCCGCCGTGCTGCACGCCCTCCGGGCGGCCCCCGAGCACGCGGTCGACGAGCAGGTCGGCGATCTCGTCGGGGGTGCCGATGGGCTCCTCGGAGATGCCGGGTTCGCCGTGGATGCCCAGGCCGATGCCCATCGAGCCCTTGGTGACGCTGAACAGCGGCTCGCGCTCGCCCGGCAGGGTGCAGCCGGCGAAGGCGATGCCCATGGAGCGGGTGACGTCGTTGGCGTGGCCCGCAACGCGCACGACGCCCTCGAAGTCGTAACCGGCCTCGGCGGCGGCACCGGCGATCTTGAAGGCCACCACGTCACCGGCGATGCCGCGACGCTGGCTGTTCGCGCCCTTGCCCTCGCTGGCCACGTCGTCGGTGACGACGAGGAGCTCGGCGGGGATGCCCTCCGCGCGCAGCCGCTCGGCCGCGAGGCCGAAGTTGAGGATGTCGCCGGCGTAGTTGCCGAAACCCAGGAGCACGCCGCCGCCGCGGTTGGCGGCCTTGGCCACGTCGTAGACGAGGCGGGTGGAGGGGGAGGCGAACACGTCACCGCAGACGGCGGCGTCGGCCGCGCCCGGGCCGACGTAGCCGGCGAAGGCCGGGTAGTGCCCCGAGCCGCCGCCGATGACGACGGCGACCTTGCCCTCGGGGGTGGCCGTCGAGCGCAGCACCCCGCCGGGGACGCGCTGCACGTGGTGGGCGTAGATGTCGGTGAATCCCTGCAGGGCTTCCTCGACGAAGGACGAGGGGTCCCCGAAGATGCGGGTCATCGTGTCGATCTCCTTCGGTCCGGCGGGGGGCGCGGACGGCAGCGTGTCAGAGGGCGGGGACGGTGCGGGGCAGGACGCGGCGGATGTACTCGCGGTTGGTGGCGCCCACGCTGATGCTGTCACCGCCGTAGTGCTCCACGCAGAAGGCCCCGCGGAAGCCGTTGGCGACGGCATAGCCGATGGCCTTGCGGTAGTTGATGGTGCCGGTCTCCAGCGTCGCGGGGTGGCTGAACCAGGCGCCGGTCGCGGGGTCGTGGTCGCGCAGGTAGTTCTTGAGGTGCCAGTAGTTGGCCAGCGGCAGGGTCTTGGCCGCGACCTCGTCCCAGTGCTCGATCTCGCGGTGCAGGCGCACGAAGTTGCCGTAGTCGGGGTTGAGGCCGACGTTGTCCTCGCCGACCTCCTCCACGAACCGGACGGCGGAGTCGGCGGTGCCGAGGTAGGTGTCCTCGTACATCTCCAGCGAGACCTGCACGCCCACCTCGCCGGCGTGCCGGGCGAGCTCGCGGATGCGGGCCACGGCGCGGGCGCGGGCCTCGGGGGCGGGGTCGTCGACGGGGCCGGGCTCGTGCCAGAACCACAGCGCGCGCGACTGCGCCGGGGTGAGGGCGCGCATGAACCCGAAGGAGATCAGCGGGATGCCGATGGCGGCGCAGGCGTCGATGGCGCGGTGGCCGTAGGCCAGGTGCTCGTCGCCGTGGTCGGGGTCGACGACGCTGCGGCGGGAGGTGGAGAAGGCGGGGATGCCGAGGCCGGCCGCCCGCACCGTCGCGGCGAACTCCTCCAGCCGCGCGGGGGACAGGTCGGCGATCTGGATCCACGTGTCGGTGGGGTCGATGTTCTGGTAGCCGGCGTCGACCATGACGTCGAGCACCTCGGCCCACTGCTCCGCGCTGGCCTGCTGCACGGGCGTGCCGTCGGCCACGGTGTTGCCGTGGATCATCATCGGCACGGTGATCGGCCAGTTCTCCCGGGTGAGGACCTCGGGGTAGCCGTCCCAGACCCTGGTGGTCGGGCCGGGTGCGCTGGCGCCGGGGGCGTCGGTCGGGGTGGTGCTGCTCACGGAGTGCTCCATCGCGTCCGGGGATGGTGGGCTGAGGTGCCCGCGAAACTCTATAGAAAATCGAGGACCCGCGGACGAGGGTAGCCGTCCTGGGCGAGCTGTCAACGCCCCCGCCCCGGCGCGGTGCCGGACGGGTGGTGCCCCCTCGGCGGGTGCGCGGCGGGTGCCGCTCGCCCGCTACGTCGCCCGCTCCCGCACGCCCTCCAGGTGCGCGCGCATCGCCCGCCCGGCGGCCGCGGGGTCGCGCGCCACGATCGCCCCGATGATCGCCTCGTGCTCGGCCACGCTCTCCACCGAGTCCTCCACCTGCTCCTCGTCCTGGTGCAGCCGGTGCACGAAGCCGCGGAAGGAGTCCAGCGTGCGCACCAGGAACGGGTTGCCCGTGGCCTCGGCGAGCACCTGGTGGAAGGACCAGTCCGCGGCCAGGTACTCCCGGAAGCGCCGGTAACCGGGACCGGTGGGGGCCCGGCGCTGCGCCGCCACCGTGCCGCGCAGCGCGGCCAGCTGCACCGGGCCCGCGCGCCGGCAGGCCCGCTCGGCGATGCCGGGCTCCACGACCAGGCGCACGTCGAGCAGCTGGGCCAGCTCCTCCGCCCCCAGCAGCGGGGCGGCCCGGTAGCCGCGGCGGACGGTGCGCTGCACCAGGCCGGTGGACTCCAGCCGGGCCAGCGCCTCGCGCACCGGCGTGGCGGACACGCCCAGGCGCGCCGCCAGCGCCTCGGTGCGCAGCGGGGCGCCCGGGGCCACCTCGCGGTCCATGAGCAGCGCCAGCAGCGCCTCCTGCACCCCGTCGGTGAGGCCGCGGTGCTCGGCGAGCGGGGGTGGGGAGGCGGGGGAGGGGGGCGCGGGAGGCCCGGAGGTCAGGCTCATGACGCTCGCACGCTACCGGCAGCGGCCGCCGGTACGGTGTCGCCCGTGACGGCGAGCGTCGGGCGGCAGGACGGGCGGGGCGGGGACGGCGGTCCCGGGGCGGCGGAGCAGGAGGTCGTGGACCTGTGCCGCGACCTGCTGCGCATCGACACCTCCAACCACGGCGACGGCTCCGGCCCGGGCGAGCGCGCCGCCGCCGAGCACGTCATGGGCCTGCTCGGCGAGGTCGGGCTCGACCCCGAGTACGTCGAGGGCCACCCCCGCCGCGGCAACGTCGTGGTCCGGGTGCCCGGCGACCCCGCCGGCACCGCCGCCCGCGGTGCGCTGCTGCTGCACGGCCACCTCGACGTCGTCCCCGCCCGCGCCGCCGACTGGAGCGTGGACCCCTTCGCGGGGGAGGTGCGCGACGGCTGCCTGTGGGGGCGCGGCGCCGTCGACATGAAGGACATGGACGCCATGCTGCTGGCGGTGCTGCGCCAGCTGGCCCGCAGCGGCGAGCGCCCCCCGCGCGACCTCGTCTTCGCCTTCCTCGCCGACGAGGAGGCCGGCGGCGTGCAGGGCGCGCGCTGGCTGGTGGACCACCGCCCCGAGCTGTTCGAGGGCGTCACCGAGGCCGTCAGCGAGGTCGGCGGGTTCTCCGTGGAGATCGCGGGGCGGCGCACCTACCTGCTGCAGACCGCGGAGAAGGGCATCGCGTGGCTGCGGCTGGTGGCCCACGGGCGCGCAGGGCACGGCTCGCAGGTGGGCACCGACAACGCCGTGACCCGCCTGTGCGCGGCGGTGGCGCGCATCGGTGCGCACACCTGGCCGGTGGAGATCACCCCGACGGTGCGCCAGTTCCTCACCGGCGTCTCGGAGATCACCGGCGTCGCCTTCGACGAGGACGACCCCGGCGTGCTGCTGGAGCAGCTGGGCACCACCGCCCGCTGGGTGGGGGCCACCCTGCAGAACACCGCCAACCCGACGGTGCTGGAGGCCGGGTACAAGCACAACGTCATCCCCGGCACCGCGACCGCGCTGGTGGACTGCCGGTTCCTGCCCGGCCGCGAGGAGGAGCTGCGCGCCACCATCGCCGAACTCGCCGGCGAGCGCGTGGACGTGCAGGACGTCCACGTGGACGCGGCGGTGGAGACGGAGTTCGCCGGGGCGCTGGTGGACCGCATGGTCGCCGCGCTGCAGGCGGAGGACCCGGGGTCGACGGTGCTGCCCTACTGCCTCGCCGGCGGCACGGACAACAAGTCGTTCTCCCGCCTGGGCATCCGCGGCTACGGGTTCGCGCCGCTGCGGCTGCCCGCCGACCTGGACTTCTCGGGGATGTTCCACGGCGTCGACGAGCGGGTGCCGCTGGACGCGCTGCGCTTCGGGGTGCGGGTGCTGGAGCGGTTCGTCCGCACCTGCTGAACGGGCGGGGAGCGGGCTCCAGGGGTCGAACCTGGCTCTCTCCGGTGGTGCCGGAGCGCGTCGCCACCGACGCCTCGCCCGCACGCCACCCGCCGCGGGGCGGGTGCGCACCACCAGCATGGGCGCTCCCCCGGGGCCCGCGGCACCGCCCGGGCGCGTTCTCACCCGAGCGGGCGGCGCGGCACCGGCCCGCACCACCCGTCCGGCCCAGCGCGCCACTCGTCC
>NZ_BAABIL010000128.1:0-1918 GCF_039542765.1 Kineococcus glutinatus | reverse complement strand
CACCGGCCCCGGGCGCGGCGGCCGTGGTGGCCCCGGCGGCCCCGGCGGCAAGGGCGGGCCCACCCGCCGCGCCACCGTGCGGCGCGTGGAGCGGCTCACCCCGCACCTGGTGCGCGTCGTCCTCGGCGGCGACTTCACCGGTTTCGCCCCGCAGCACGCCGACTCCTACGTCAAGCTCCTCTTCGCCCCGCCCGGGGTCAGCTGGCCCGACCCCCTCGACGTCGCCGCCGTCCGCGAGCAGCGCCCCCGCGAGGAGTGGCCGCTGCTGCGCACCTACACGGTGCGCGCCTTCGACGCCGGGCGCGGGGAGCTCACCGTCGACCTCGTCGTCCACGGCGACGAGGGGCTGGCCGGTCCCTGGGCCGACCGGGCGCAGCCGGGCGACGTGATCCACCTCCTCGGTCCCGGCGGCGGCTACCGCCCCGACCCCGCTGCGGACTGGCACCTCCTCGTCGGCGACGACAGCGCCCTGCCCGCCATCGCCGCCGCCCTGGAGCGGCTGCCCGCCGACGCCGTCGCGCGGGTCGTGGTGGAGGTGGGCAGCGCCGCCGACGAGCTGCCCCTGCCCACACCGGCCGCCGACGTCACCGTCCGCTGGGTGCACCGCGACACCGGGGGCCCGGGTGCCCTCGTCGCCGCCGCGCGGCAGGCGCAGCGCCCGGCCGGCACCCCGCACGCGTTCCTGCACGGGGAGGCCGACGCGGTGCGGCAGCTGCGCCGCTGGGCGCGCACCGAGCTCGGCGTGCCGGCCGAGCGGCTCTCCGCGTCCGGGTACTGGCGGCGCGGGCGCACCGACGAGGCGTGGCGCGCGGAGAAGCAGGAGTGGAACGAGGCCGTGGCGCAGGACGAGGCGAGCGCCTCAGCCGGTCGCTGAGCCCGCCGCCGCCAGCAGCTCGCACACCGCGAGCAGCCGGCGGCGCAGCGGCTCCGCGCGCCGGGCGAACCCCCGCTGCGCGGCCACGTACTCCGCCTTGCCCTGCGGCGTCTCGATCGCCACGGCGGTCAGCCCGTAGCCGCTGACGTCGTACGGGGAGGCGCGCATGTCCAGCACCCGCACGTCGCGGGCCAGCTCGAAGCAGTCCAGCAGCAGCTCGCCCGGCACCGCCGGGGACAGCTTCTGCGCCCACCGGTAGCAGTCCATCGTCGCGTGCAGGCACCCCGGCTGCTCCAGCTCCGCCCGGGTGTCCGACCGCGGCTGCAGCTCGTTGCGCGGCACCGCGGTGGGGGTGAAGAACCGGAACGCGTCGAAGTGGCTGCACCGGATGCGGTGGGACTCCACGACGGCGTCGGTGCCGGCGCTGCCCAGGCGCAGCGGCAAGCTGGAGTGCCGGATCCCACCGGCGGGCGTGCCGTGGACCATGGCCCACTCGTGCAGGCCGAAGCAGCCCAGCTGCGCCGGCCGGGTCAGCGTCGCCGCCAGCACCCGCCCGGCCAGCCGCACCACCGGTGCCCGCTGCGCGGCGATGCCCGCCGCGTCCACGGCGGCACCGGCCGCGCCGTCCGGGGCCTGCGCGGCCGCGTAGTGCGCCCACCCCGCACGCCCCACCGCGCCCGCACCGGTGAGCACCACCCCGGCGCCGGGGTGCCAGCGCCGCAGCCGGCCCGGCGGCCACGGGTAGTAGGTGTAGAGGAAGTCCTCCACGGCGTGGGCCTCGCCGCGCTCGCGCCGGGCGCGGGCACCGGCGGTGAGGGCGTCGGCGCGCTCGGCGTGGGCGGCCTCCCGGGTGCGCCAGTCCGCCTCGTCCAGCACGAGCGGCGCCGGGCCCGCCTCCTGGTGCACCACTGCCACCGCGCCACGGTAACCGCCGGCCGTGGTGGCGGCGTCAGCCGGAACCCGCCTCCGCGCCCGCGTCCTCCTCGGCGCACCCCCTGCCCCCCGCGGCGGCCGGCCCGCCGAACCAGCCCGCCACGACCGCCA
>NZ_BAABIL010000127.1:0-12583 GCF_039542765.1 Kineococcus glutinatus | reverse complement strand
GCCCGACGGCCTCCGCGTAGGCGGCGGCGCGGTGCTCGGCCACGAGGGCGCCGGTGCGCCCGTCCACGACGGTCTCGGCGGCGCCCCCGCGCCCGAGGGCGACCACGGGGGTGCCGGCGGCCATCGCCTCCACGGGCACGATCCCGAAGTCCTCGTGCGCGGGGAACACCAGGGCGCCGGCCCGGCGGTGCAGCTCGCGCACCCGCTCGCGGTCGGGGGCCTCCACGACGGTCACGGGCACCGACGCCGATGCCGCGCGGGCGCGCAGCGCGGCGGCCAGCGGGCCGCTGCCGGCGATGACCGCGGGGCGCCGGAGCAGCTCGGCGACCTCGATGACGAGGGCGTGCTCCTTGTACGGGACCCACCGGCCGAGCGCGAGGAGGTAGCCGTCGGGCAGGTCCAGCGGTTCGCGGTCGCCGGGGTCGCGGGCACCGAAGAACTCCACGTCGACGGGTGGGTGGACCACCGTCGCGGGGCGGCCCCAGCACCGTTCGACGCGCCGCGCCACCTCCGCGCTGTTGGCGGCGACGGCGGTGAGCCGGGCGGCGGCGCGGCGGTCGACGGCACCCAGCAGCCGCCGCGCGGGCGCCAGCGCGGGCGAGGAGCCGCGCCCGTCCAGCTCGGGGTTCCACACGTAGCGGGCGGGGGAGTGCACGTACGCCAGGTGGGCGCCGTCGCGGGTGAGGCGGTTGGCGGCGGCGAAGGCGTGGTGGGAGGTGACGACGAGGTCGTAGCCGGGGGTCCCCAGCGCCCGCCACGCCAGCGGCATCAGGGGCAGGGTGAGCCCCCGGCGGTCGCGGAGGGCGGGGTGGTCCAGGAAGGTGGTGCGCGGCCGGCGGCCCTGCAGGTCGAGGTCGACACCGGGGACGGCGCTGAGGGCGTACAGGTCGGCGCCGGGCCACGCGCCGGCCAGCGCGGCGAAGACCTGCTCGGCCCCGGCGCGCGCGGCGATCCACTCGTGGACGACGGCCACGCGCGGCCCGCCGCCGGGGGCGGTGGGGGGCGCGGCGCCGCCGGGCGCGGGGGTCGCGGGGTGTGCGCGCACCGTGCTCCTGGCGGGTCGGGGACGTCCGTCACGGGAGCTTCGGCAGCGGCGCGGCCGGCCTTGAGCGGGGCGGGCGGCGCCGTCAGCGCGGGGCCAGCTGCGCCCACACCACCTTGCCGTCGCCCTCGTCCCTGACCCCCCAGCTCTCCGCGAGCACGTCGACGATCGCCAGGCCCCGGCCACCCAGGGCGTCCGGGCCGGCCTCGCGGGGGGTGGGGTGGCGGGTGGAGCCGTCCCCGACGGCGATGCGCAGGTGCTCGCCCTCCCCGAAGCGGGTGAGCTGCAGCCTGGCGGGGGTGCCGGTGTGGGTGATGGCGTTGGTGACCAGCTCGCTGGTGATGAGCTCGGCGCTGGCGGTGGTGTCGTCGTCGACGCCCCAGGCCCGCAGGGTGCGGTGCAGGAAGAGCCGCGCCTCGGCGACCTCCCGCAGGTCGGGGGCCAGCGTGGTGCCGGCGTCGGTGCGCTGGACGCTGGGGCCGGCGTAGTCGAGGACGAGCAGGGCGGCGTCGTCGGTGAGCCGGTGCGGGATGCCGGCCACGACGCCGTCGGCGATGGCGTCGCACGTGTCGGCCCGCCGCTCGTGCAGGATCTGCCGCATGGCGGCCAGGCCGCGCTCGGTGCCGTCCGGGGCGGACTCGACGACGCCGTCGGTGTGCAGCAGCACGCGGCTGTGCCCCGTCAGCAGCAGCCGGGTGGGCTCGTACGCGGCGTCCTCGTCGATGCCGAGCGGCACGCCGGCGTCGACGTCGAGCTCGCCGACCTGCCCCGCGCGGTCCAGCAGCAGCGGTGGGGGGTGGCCGGCGGTGGCCACGACGAGCTCGCCGGTGGCCTGGTCCAGCTGCGCGAGGCAGCAGGTGGCGAAGAGCCCGGTGTCCAGCTGCAGGAGGACGCTGTTGGTGCGCGCCAGCGCCGTCGCCGGGTCGTGGCCCTCGCTGACGTAGGCCCGCACGGCGGTGCGCAGCTGGCCCATCAGGCCGGCGGCGGTGGTGTTGTGCCCCTGGACGTCGCCGATGACGAAGGTGACGCGGCCGTCGGGGGACTCGATGACGTCGTACCAGTCGCCGCCGACCTCGGCCGCGGCCGCCGGCAGGTAGCGCACCGCGACCCGCACCCGTTCCAGCTCCGGCAGCCGCCGGGGCAGCAGCCCGCTCTGCAGGTCGCGGGCCACCGCCGACAGCGCCTTCACCGACTCGGTGAGCTTGCGCTGCGCCTCCTGCTGGGCGTCGGCCAGCCGGGTGCGCTCCAGCGCCTGGCCGACCTGCCCGGCCACCGCGAGCACCAGGTCGGTGACGCCCGGGTCGATGCGGTGCTCGTCCTCCCAGTTGGCGCTGAGCACCCCCAGCGGCCTGCGGGCGCGGTCCAGCAGCGGCACGGCCAGGACGGCCTGCACGCCGCCGCGGTCCACGCCGCGCACCCCCGGCCACTCGTCCAGCTCGGCGCCGACCGAGCGCACGGGGGCACCGGTGAGCACCGCGTGGGTGGAGGGCACGGACACCTCCAGCGGCACCCGCGGCCAGGCCCGGCGGGTGTGCTCGGGCAGGGCCGGTGAGAGCGGCCCGACCAGCGAGGTCCCCGCGGCGTCCAGCAGCAGCAGCTGCACGCCGGCGCAGTCCAGCGCGGTGGTGACGGCCGGCGGCACCCGCTCGACGATCTGCGCGGTGGAGGCGGCCGTCGACAGCAGGGCGGTGATGTCCTGCAGCAGCTGCAGCCGCTGGGCGGTGTCCTCGGCCTGCTGCCGCGCGCGGTGCGCCTGCCCGAGCAGCCGGGTGTTCTCCACCGCCGCGGCGGCGTGGGCGGCGACGGCCCGGGCGGCGACCTCGGAGCCCTCGTCGAAGCGGTCGGGTTCGCGGTGGCCGAACAGCAGCGCACCGATGATCCGCTCGTCGGGGGTGGTGACGGGGACGGCGAGGTAGCTGCGGACCGCGGGGTGGTGGGTGGGCAGGCCGGACGTGGAGCCCGTCCCGTAGCGGGGGTCGGCGAGCACGTCGGCGCTGCGGACCACCCGGGCGCCGGAGAAGGTGGGCACGAACATCGCGGTGTGCCGCAGCGGGACGCGGTCGGGGAAGGAGCGGGCGTCGGCGCCGGAGACGGTGTAGACGTCGAAGCGACCGCCCTCGGCGTCCTCGTCGGAGTAGAAGAAGGCGCCGTACTGCGCGCCGGTCATGCTCACCCCGGCGTCGGTGATGCTCTGCAGCGCCTGGCGCAGCTCGAGGCGGCCGAGGCCGGTGGCCATCGCGGCCAGCTGCAGCAGTTCCGCCCCGGCGATGTCGCCCGCCGGACGCGGACTACCCAGGGTGCTGCTTCGTGACGCGCTGCTCACCCCGTCCAGTCTGCCCCAGGCGCGGCGGCGCTGCACCGCCCGGCCGCAGGTCCTAGGAGGCCAGCCGCTCGCCCGCGCCGGGGACCGACCCCGCGGGCCCGGTCTCGCCGTCGGGCCGGCTGATCTCCGCCCACACCGCGTCGAGGGAGAGGCCGAGGACCCCGGCGATCGCCGCGATGGTCGCGAAGGCGGGGGTGGGCACCCGGCCGGACTCGATCTTGCGCAGGGTCTCGGGGGAGATGCGCGCCGCCAGCGCGGTGTCGAGCACCGGCCGCTCACCCCTGGCCCGTCGCAGCAGGGCGCCGAGGCGCTGACCGCGGTCGACCTCCGCGGGGGTGAGGGGCAGCCTGACCACGCCGCCGACCCTAGTACCGGGATAGCCTTACCGGGATAGTTATCGGACGCCGGCGGAAGAGGCCCCGTGATCGAGATCCTGAACCCGGCGGAGCTGGCCCGGGCGCGAGAGGCCGGTGCCCTGGTCGCCGGCATCCTGCAGACCCTGCGCAGCCGCAGCGCGGTCGGCACGAACCTCCTCGACATCGACCGGTGGACCAAGGACATGATCACCGAGGCCGGCGCGCAGTCCTGCTACGTCGACTACGCGCCGTCCTTCGGCCGCGGCCCCTTCGGGCACCACGTCTGCACGTCCGTCAACGACGCCGTGCTCCACGGCCGCCCGCACGACTACGCGCTCGCCGACGGCGACCTGCTCTCCCTCGACCTCGCCGTCTCCCTGGGCGGGATCGTCGCGGACTCCGCCGTCAGCTTCGTCGTGGGCGGCTCCGAGCCCCCGGAGAGCCTCGCGCTGATCAGCGCCACCGAACGCGCCCTGAGCGCGGGGATCGCCGCCGCCGGCCCCGGGGCCCGCACCGGTGACGTCTCCGCCGCCATCGGCGCGGTCCTGGGCGGGGCCGGGTACCCGGTCAACACGCAGTTCGGGGGCCACGGCGTCGGGTCGACGATGCACCAGGACCCGCACGTCTCCAACACCGGCCGGCCCGGCCGCGGCTACCCGCTGCGCCCCGGGCTGCTGCTGGCGCTGGAGCCGTGGGTCATGGCGGACACCGCCGACCTCGTCACCGACGCCGACGGCTGGACGCTGCGCAGCGCGACCGGCTGCCGCACCGCGCACAGCGAGCACACCATCGCCATCACCGACGACGGGGCCGAGATCCTCACCGCGCCGGAGCGGGCCCGGGTCTGAGCGCGGCGGCCCGTGCTCCCTCCCCTGCGCCGCTCCCTCAGACCTGCTGCAGCCGCGGCACGACGTCACCGACCACGCGCGTCGCCCACGGCACCGGGTCCTGGTACGGCGGGGGCATCAACCCGACCAGGGTGATGCCCGCGGCCGCGTACCCCTCCATCTGCGCGAGGAAGGCGTCGACGTCACCGAGGGCGTCGCCCTGGTAGAGCATCGTCTTCTCGATCGCGTCGTAGTCGGTGCCCAGGCGCTCGCAGTGCTCGCGCAGGACCTGCAGCTTGTGCCGCACCGCCTGCAGGCCCTCCTCACCCGGGGCGCCGAACAGGTTGCACGCCTGCGCGTATTGCGCCACCAGGCGCAGCGTCTTGCGCTCGCCGCCGCCGCCGACCACGACCGGGACGGTGCCCCGCACCGGCTGCGGCAGGTTGATGGTCTCCGCGAGCCGGTAGTGCTCGCCCTCGAAGGCGCCGTCGTCCCCGGACCACATCTGCCGGCAGATCCGCAGCGTCTCCTCCAGGCGTTCGAAGCGCTCGGCCGTGGGCGGGAACGGCACCCCCAGGCCGGCGTGCTCGCGCTCGTACCACGCCGCCCCGATCCCCAGCATCGCGCGCCCGCGGGAGAGCACGTCCAGCGTGGAGACCGTCTTGGCCAGCAGGCCCGGGTGGCGGTAGGTGACGCCGGTGACGAGCAGGCTCAGGCGGACGTTCCTCGTGACGCCGGCGAGGTAGCCCAGCGTGGTGTACCCCTCGAGCATCGGCTCGAACGGGCCACCGGCCTGGACCATCTGGAACCAGTGGTCCATCACCGTCAGCAGGTTCACGCCGCCCTCGTCGGCGATCCGCGCCGTCTCGGTGAGGCGGTCGGCCAGCGTGGTCTCCCACTCCGGGTGGGTGAACGTGAAGTAGTGCATCCCGAGGTCCACAGCTCTCCTCCTCCGCCGCGGGCCGCTCGCGCGGTCCGGGCCGGTCGTCCTGCCGGTCCGTGCGGTTCCGCGCGACACGTCCTACCGCGCGACGGCGGCGCCCGCCTCCCGGCCGGCGCGTCCCGGCAGGAATGCCCCCACCGGCCGCCGGGTTGGCACGCACATGACGAGCAGTTCCCCGGTTCTCCCGCGCCTGTCGATCCTGGACCTCGCGCCCATCCCGCCGGGGCAGACCGCCGCGCAGAGCTTCGAGAACTCCGTCGCCCTCGCCCGCGCCGCCGAGGAGCACGGCTACGAGCGGGTCTGGTACGCCGAGCACCACAACATGCCCACCATCGCCTCCAGCGCGACGAGCGTGCTGATCGGGCACGTCGCGGCCAAGACCTCCACGATCCGGCTCGGCGCCGGCGGGATCATGCTGCCCAACCACTCGCCGCTGGTGATCGCCGAGCAGTTCGGCACGCTGGCGACGCTCCACCCCGGGCGGATCGACCTCGGCCTGGGCCGGGCACCGGGCAGCGACCAGGCCACGATGCGGGCGATGCGCCGCGACCCGATGTCCGCCGACAGCTTCCCGGAGGACGTCCTGGAGCTGCAGGGCTACCTGCGCGGGCAGTCGCGGGTCCCGGGGGTGCAGGCGACGCCCGGGGCCGGGACGGACGTGCCGCTGTACGTCCTGGGGTCGTCGCTGTTCGGGGCGCGGCTCGCCGCCGCCTACGGCCTGCCCTACGCGTTCGCCTCGCACTTCGCGCCGCAGCAGCTGCACGAGGCCGTCGCGCTGTACCGGCGGGAGTTCCGGCCGTCGGCCCAGCTGGCGGAGCCCTACGTGATCGCCGGCGTGAACGTGGTGGCCGCCGCGTCCATCGACGTCGCGCGGCAGCGGTTCGAGACCACCCGCCGCTCCTTCGTCCGCGGGCTGATCTCCCGCCCGACCGGCACGACGAGCTACTCGGACGAGGAGGTCGACGCCTTCCTGACGACGCCGGGCGGCCGCCAGCTCGCCTCCATGCTGACGTACGCGGCGGTGGGCACCCCGGAGGAGGTCCGGGCGTACCTCACGTCGTTCGCCGAGGACGCGCAGGCCGACGAGCTGATCACCGCCCACCAGGCGACGCGCATCGAGGACCGGCTGGAGTCGGTGGCCCTCACCGCCGGCGCGCTGCTGGGCGCGACCGTCTGACGCGGTGCGGTCGCGCCCCCGCCGGGCCCGGCGGGCTCAGACGTCGCGGCGCACCAGGGCGGCGGCTGCACCGGCGACGGCCACGACGACCCAGGCGGCGAAGACGCAGGCACCCACGGCGGGGCTGAGGTAGTCGCTGCCGGCGCTGACCTGCGTGAACGCGGTGCCGGCGTTGGAGGGCAGGTACTGCAGGACGCTGGACCAGCTGTCGGGCAGGAGGGCCCCGGCCAGGGAGGGCAGGATCAGCACCCCACCGATCACGACGCCGATGGCCCCGGCGGTGCTGCGCAGGACGGTGCCGAGGGCGGTGCCGAGCAGGCCGATGCCGAACAGGTAGCCGGCCGTGCCGAGGACGGCGCGGGCGACACCGGTGTCGGAGAAGGAGGCGGTGTCGGCACCGTTGGCGTCGAGGACGGCCGTGCCGCCGACGTAGGCGACCAGGACGCCGACGACGACGACGGGGACGAGCGCGGCGCTGAAGGCGATCAACCGGCCCCACAGGACGGGCAACCGGGAGGGCACCGCGGCCATGGTGACCCGGACCATGCCGGAGACGTGTTCGCGGGCGCCGATGACGGCACCGAGGACCGCGACGACGAGGACCGCGAGGTTCGCGCCGGTGAGGACGGTGGAGACGGGGTCGCCGCCCAGGCCCGGGCCCTGGGCGGCGCCCGAGGAGCTGTCCGATCCGGTGGCGGCGGCGGCGAACAGGCCGGCGGCGACGAGCACGGCGAAGATCGCGCCGAGGGTGATCCAGGTCGAGCGGAGGGTGCGGAGTTTGATCCACTCCGACCTGGCGACCCGGGCCGGCGACAGCCCGGTGGTCACGGTGCTGCGGTAGGGAGCCGGTCCTGCCGGGGAGCCGGGGCCCGCAGGTGAGGCGGGTTCGAGCATGGTCGCGGAGGTCATCGTCAGGTCCTCGTCTTTCGTGGCGGTGTCTGCGTAACGGTGTCTGCAGGGCGGCTGGGTCAGGGGACGAGCGCGGGTCGGGCCGGGGCGGGCACGCCGATCCCGACCGTCCAGCCCGTGCCGCCGTGGTACTGCACGGAGTCCTCCGTGAGGGCGCGGTAGGCCTCCTCCAGCGACGGCACGAGCGGCACCAGCGCGTGCAGGACGAGCCGGTTCTGCGCGGCGCACTCACCGATGCGCGCCACCGGGATGCCCTGGACGACGAGCTCGCCGCGGGTCTCGGACGTGAACGTCACCCCAGGGCCGCTGAGGAGCTCACGCAGGCGCCCGGCGTCGGGGGAGCTGATCCGGACGCGGTCGGTGGTGGCGCCGGCGATGAAGCCCGCCATGGACACGTCGGCCAGCAGCCGTCCGCGACCGACCACCACCAGGTGCTGGGCGGTGAGCTCCATCTCGCTCATCAGGTGCGAGGACAGCAGGACGGTGCGTCCCTCGGCCGCCAGCGCGGGCAGGAAGGTGCGGATCCACAGGATGCCGTCCGGGTCGAGGCCGTTGACCGGCTCGTCGAGCATCACGACGGCCGGGTCACCCAGCAGCGCCGTCGCCACCCCGAGGCGCTGGCCCATGCCGAGGGAGAAGGAGCCGGCGGACTTGTGCGCGACGTCGCCGAGACCGACCAGCTCCAGCAGGTGGTCCACGCGCGAGGCGCCGACACCGACCGTGGCGCCCAGGGCCAGCAGGTGGTTGCGCGCCGAGCGGCCCTTGTCCAGGCTCTTCGCCTCCAGCAGGGCACCGATCTCCGTGATCGGCGCCGGGGAGTCGCGGTAGGGGCGCCCGTTGACCAGGACGCTGCCCGACGTGGGCGTGTCCAGGCCCAGGACCATGCGCATCGTCGTGGACTTCCCGGCGCCGTTGGGCCCGAGGAACCCGGTCACGACGCCCGGCCTGATCGTCACGTCGAAGGAGTCGACGGCCAGGACGTCGCCGTAGCGCTTGCTGAGCTGGTGCATCTCGATCACGGGGGTCCTCCGGGTCGTGTGGCTGACAGGGACAACTGTCGCTCCGCACGCTCCTGACGACGTCCTGCACCGGGAGGCTCTTGCGCGTACTCCCCGGGGAGCAGGCGCACTCCGCACGAGGGCCCCGGCCCCTCAGGCGGGTGGTGCGCTCCCCCCCGGGCGCACCAGCCCGGACTGGTAGGCCAGGACCACGAGCTGGGCGCGATCGCGCACGCCGAGCTTGACCATCGACCGGCTGACGTGGGTCTTGGCGGTCAGCGGGGAGACGACGAGGTGCCGGGCGATCTCCTCGTTGCTCAGGCCCTCCGCGACCAGCGCCACCACCTGGCTCTCCCGCTCGGTCAGCAGGCTGAGCGAGGAGTCGGACCGGGCCTGCAGGTGGGCGTGCGGCTGGGACAGCACGCGGCTGATCAGCGTTTTCGTCGCCGCGGGCGACAGCAGCGCCTCCCCGGCCGCGACGGTGCGGATGCCCGCCAGCAGGTCCGGCAGCTTGACGCCCTTGCCGAGGAAGCCGCTGGCCCCGTTGCGCAGGGCGGCGACGACGAGGTCCTCCGCCTCGAACGTCGTCAGGACCACCACCCGCACCGAGGACAGCTCCGGGTCGGTCGTGATCTGCTCGGTGGCGTTCAGCCCGTCGGTGCCCGGCATGCGGATGTCCATCAGGACGACGTCGGGGTGCAGCTGCCGGGTCATGGCCACCGCTTCGGCGCCGTCGCGGGCCTCGCCGACGACGTCCATGTCCGGAGCCGAGCCGATCAGGGCCGCGAAGCCCGTGCGGATGAGCTCCTGGTCGTCGGCGAGGAGCACGCGGATGGTCATGCCCGCCCCCGGTCGCCGTCGGACGGGGTCGCCGGCAGTTCGGCCCGCACGTGGAAGACCTTCCCGCCCGGGCGCACACCGGCCTCCACGGTGCCCCCCACGGCGTCCACCCGTTCGCGCATGCCCACGAGGCCGTACCCGGTCCCGGACGCCACCTCGCCGGGTGCGACGTGGTTGGCCGCTTCGACCACGACGCTGTGCTCCCGGTGGCCGATGGTCAGGTGCACCTCGCCGTCGCCGTGCTTGGCCGCGTTGGTCAGGGACTCCTGGACGACCCGGTAGGCGGTGAGGTCGACGACGGGCGCCAGCGCGAACGGGCGGCCGGTGCTGCTCAGGACCACCCGCAGCCCGGCCCGCCGAGCGCTCTCCACGAGGGTGTCCACCTGGGCCAGCCCGGGAGCGGGATCGGTGGCCGACCCCTCGTCCCGGGCGCGCAGCACCCGCAGCACGGCGCCCATCTCCGCGATGACCTCCTCGCTGGCGGCCCGGACGTGCCCGGCTGCGACCTCCGCTCGCGCCGGGTCGCTGCGCAGGAGGTGCTGCACCACGCCGGCCTGGACGCCGATCACGGCGATGTGGTGTGCCACCACGTCGTGCAGGTCCTGGGCGATGCGCAGCCGCTCCTCCACCACGCGTCGCTGGGCCTCCTGCTCCCGGGAGCCCTCCGCCTCCCGCGCACGGTTCTCCGCTGCCGCCAGCACGGCCCGGTGACCGCCCACGGCGGCGCCCAGCGCACCGGCCAGACCGGTCCACGCCGTGGCGGTGTAGAGCAGCGGGCTCCGCCACCCCACGGCTGCGCCGGCGGCCGCGACCAGCGCCGCGACGCTGACCAGCACCACGACCAGGCCACGCCTGGGGCGCAGGCGCACGACGAGCGAGTAGACCGCCACCATCGCGGCCGGCAGCACGGGCGAGCGGGCGCCGTCGAGGGTGATGCTGACCAGCGCGCACACCAGGACGAGCACCCACACGGCCACGGGCCGCCGGCGGCGGAGCACCAGGGCCGCGCAGGCTGCGGTCAGCACGACACCGCCGAGGGCGTCCGGCGCGGGGAGCGTCCCCGGGGCGTCGGCGGCCACCGTCACCGAGACGGCCAGGACCGCCAGCGCGAGAACCGTGTCGGCCGCGAACGGGTGCTCGGCGCCGAGGCGGCGGAGCGAGCCGGCGGACGACATGGAAACACCCTAGGACGACCCCACCGCCGACCCCGTGCTCTGGCACGGGGTCGCCCGCCCACCCCGCCCCGCACACGACGGAGACGCAGGTCGGAGGGGTCGCCCGTTCGCCGACCTGCGCCGACGCGCCGGTCCCGCCGCACCCCGGCCCTGCCCGGCCGCTGCATCGGCGCCCTGGTCCAGCAGCGGGCTCAGCAGGAGCGCGATGGACAGACGGTCGGCACCCGCTGGCAGGAGCACGACCTCGTGTTCGCCACCGCCGTCGACGCCGCGGGAGATGCGGCACTCCTCCGTCTCGGTGCTGGGCCGCCGGGGCTCCTCCTGTGACGGGGACGGGTCCACCATGGAGCATGCGCACCTGGGGGCTGCGCCTGCTGGCGCTGGTGTTGTCGCTGTCATGGCTGGTGCTCCCCGGTTTCGGGATCATCGACCTGTCGGTGACCTGGGACCCGGATTGGCCGGTGGTGCTGGAGGCCGGCTGGGGCCTTTTCTTCACCGTTCTCGTCGGCGTGCCCTTCCTCGTGGTCGCCACCGTCCCGCGCCGCTCGGGGCCGGCCCTGGTGCAGCTCACGTGCGCCACGGCCGTGCTCGGGATGGCGGCGGCGATCAGCCTGGAGGCCCCCCTCGCCGTGCTGACCGTCGTCCTGGCCGCCGAGGTCGCCGCCGTAGCCGTGTTCCGGGCCGCGCCACCGATCCTCCCGCTGCGGGCGGCGTACGACGTACCGCTCCTGCTGGTCGCGGCGCTCGCCGCACCGGCGTGGCTGGTGCACGCCTGGCAGATGGCTGGTGCCAACCGGCGAGAACTGCTCAGCGCGGACATCACCATCGGGGTCGACCACTACTCCGTGCAGGCCGCGACCGCCCTGGCGCTGGTGGCGCTGCCGATGCTGGCAGGCTGCTGGCCGCGCGGACGGGCGTTCCTCGGCGGCAGCGTGGCCGTGGTCGCGTTCTACCTGGGACTTGTCTCCTACGCCTGGACCGGTGCCGACGCCGGCTTCAGCCCGGCGTGGTCGCTGATCGCCATGGTGTGGGCTGCAGCCGTCCTGGCACTCGCGCTCCGCCCACGCGCGCACCACACCCTGACCAGATCGACATCACGTCGCAGCGCTCACCCGGTGTCGTAGCCGGGTGGACCGTGACGCAGCCCTCTCGTGCGCGCACACGACTGTTCCTCGTCACTCGATCGCCCGCCCACCCCGCCCCGCCCCGCACACGACGGAGCCCCGCCCACCTGGCGGTGGACGGGGCTCCGGAGCGGGGGAGGGATGGGTGGGCCTAACAGGATTTGAACCTGTGACCTCTTCCTTATCAGGGAAGCGCTCTAACCAACTGAGCTATAGGCCCCCGGCCGCCGGGGCGCAGCGGCCACACACGATGCTACCGCACGGGACGTGGTGCCCCGCGCCGCGGCTCAGTCGTCGGACAGGGTGACGCGCAGGCCGCCGACGAGGGCGGCGGAGACGTTGTAGAGGAACGCCCCCAGCGTCGCCAGGGCGGTCAGCAGCACCACGTCGACGACGGCGACCACGGTGGCCAGCGACACGACCTTGCCCAGGCCCACGTAGTCGTAGAGGTCGATGTCCGTGGAGCCGAGGATGTCGCGCAGCACGCCGTTGACGTCACCGAAGACGCCCATGCCGTTGAGCACCGTCCACACCAGCGCCGTGGCCACGACGATCACCACGCCCACCGCGACGGACAGCAGGAACGACAGCTTCGTCACCGACCACGGGTCCACCCGCGCCACGGTGAGCCGCACCCGGCGGGGCACGGCCTCCCCGGCGAGGTCACGCCCCTGCCGGCCGGCCGCGGCCGGCCGGGCGCCCGCGACCCCGGACGCCCCGGCGGGCGGGGACTGCGCGGCGCTCTCGCCGTAGGTGCGATCCACCGAGCTCACTCAGCGCCTCCTGCGTCGTCGTCCGCGTCGTCCGCGTCGTCGCCCGTGCGGGGAGCGGACGGGTCGTCCGACGGTACGCCATCCACAGCCCCCGAG